>JAFTLK010000317.1 GCA_017455975.1 Clostridia bacterium
CGACAGGCCTCCCCCTCACCCTCCGGCTTGTCGGGACATACGCCCTCCCGAATCATTTTTCCGCCAATAAACGCCAGCAGAATGAGCGCAATCCACGGAATCAGCACGGAAAATGCCGCAAACAGCTGTGCCATATTGTGGACGAAAAACCATCCGCCGAGCGGCATCAGTGCCTGAAACACGGCGAACACACCGGCAATCAGCAGCATCCTCCGCGCACGCATCCGCGGTTCGGCAAGTCCGTTTGCCAGCGACACGGAAAACGCATCCATGGCAAGTCCGACACCAAGCATCGCGCTGTTGACAAAAAACATCATTCCCTGTTCCATTTATTATCTCTCTCCTGTTGTTTCAATCATAGCTTCCCCTGTTTTTACGGCAGAAGCGTAATCGAGCGGATTTCAATGGCGTCACCGTCATCGCAGTCGTTGAACCAGTCAAAGCGGATGGCATTGATCTTTCCTGCCCAGAAATCCAGCCCTGCGACGTCCACCTCCAGCGTATGGACTTCCCCGTCGGCGATGTAGTCTCCGACAACCGAGCATCCTGCTTCCGCGCCGTATCGGTCTCCGGTGCACAGAAACAGCTCACAGCCGTAGTAAGACCGCGCGTTGTCCTCGGGAATCCGGTAGGTGATGGCGATTTTTGTAAACTGCTCTGCCTGCAGAGTCGGCTCCGATGCGGTATAGTCAAGCAGAATCTGCACGTCAAATCCGGTATCTGCCGTCAGACACAAGACACCGCTGTCGGCATCATAGGTCGGGGTTGTGTTGTACGGGCTTTCTGCAAGCCAGACATTTTCCGACTTTGAAAAATCAATGGCGGTCATGTCCGGGGTCTCGTCGTCCGGCTTTTCGGGCATATCGTCCGGCAGACGCTGGGACATATAGTTTTTGTGCAGGGATGCGTTGTCGGCAAAATCGCGGTTGTCGGCAAAGACCGCACGGATGTCCTCGGTCGAGCCGCACGCCATGATATAACTGTAGGTGATCGGTTCAAACGATACCATCCGGATCCGATTGATCGGCGCGACGTAATTGCAGGCACCGTTGTTTGGATCCTTGGAGCCGTTGTACATATGGCGACCGGCATACAGCAGATCGATGTTCGGCACATACAGCCCGATACCGTAGTTGTCGGCAGATGACACCCACGCGCACCACGTTTCGGTGTTCGACTCGCGCATATAAAACTGACAGTCGGCGGAATACTGGGGATCTCCCCAGAAGTTCAGATCATCACGGGAGGACAGAGCCTCACCTGTCCAAGGCTTGGAGCCATCGTACCAGACGAATTGATCAAGATAGCTGACCGTGTAAAACGCAGGAAGCTCCTGATGGGAATACGGATGCTCCCAGCCGGAGAAGTCAACAAAACGGTTATCGACGCGGATATACCCGTCGCACAGCGTATACGTATTTTCCATGTAGCTCGGCGTGATCTGATTGTCCAGTGACCAATCCTGCGGCTGGGACTTGACGTAGACAGAGGTATCGCTGACCTCGATGTCGATGATGCGGCTGTGATTCTGGTACTGGTCGCCGCCCTGCACCGGGTTGTAGCTCCAGACCGAATTGTTGAAGCTGCCGGGGGTATAGCCCTCGCGTGCCGGCGTGCCGTAATAAGACTGCTGGACAAGCCGTCCGGTGTCCGCCTGGTTGATGAGGTTGGTCATACCGTCGACCGGGTTTTCGCTGTCCGCGATATAGCAGATGCCGCCGCCCCAGTTCAGTCGGATACCGACGGTATAACGTTCGCCCTGCAGGTAATAAACGGCACCCGTGCTGTCAAGGGTCACCGTATCGGTGGTCAGATCAAGCGGTGTGACAGTCGCGGTTTTGCCCTTGCACGGCGCGATGTGCATGTATTTCAGACCAGAGGAGAGCTTGTTTGCAAGCGCTCGTTCGGTCAGACAGCGGAAGGTATGCTCCCCTGCCTCCAGATAAAAGCGGTTCTGTGTTTCCCCCCCGTCCTCATCATACACCATCGTGCAGACAAGCGGTACATCTGCGGAATAGGTAAAGGAGAAGCGGTTGAAGGTTCCCTCTGCGTTGTCTGCGGGGAATGAGAGGGTCAGTGCGCCGTCAAACGTCAGTGCGCCGCCGTCCACGGTATAGTCGCCGGCCACAGAATAGCAGAGACCGGCGTTGGTCTGATAATCTGTCAAATTGTTTGTCATTTCAGTGATCACCTCTCCCGTCAGGTCATTTTCTTCATCTGCATCGCTGCACGCGCAGAAGAGCAGACAACAGAGACACAAAAGCACGGTCGGGATGAAAAACCGTGCATTTGCGTTGGATTTATTTGTTGTATTCATGCAGTATCAATCGTTGTCTCCGTAGGTCTCGAAGTATTCGATCACCTTGTTGTAATGCTTGGTGACAGACTTTTCCTTCTTTGCATAATAAGACGCAAAGTCGCTCTTGTTGGAGCCAACCAGATCCTGCAGAATGAAGGATGAGCCCTTCCATGCGTCGTAGACATAACCGAAGTCGAAGACACGTGCATTGACGATCAGATCCATCATCGCAATGGACTGCTCATCACGGGTGGACTTGACCTTCAGCGCAACGTCGTAGTATGCGGGAACGAGAATCTTGTAGGATTCCGCACACAGGGCTTCCGTGATCGTACCGATCGCTTCCAGATTGCCTGCGGTCTTCGGCACTGCCATCGCCTCATGGTGACCGTCGGACATGGTATAGTAGTTCTTCTGTGCGGTATCCCACTTCGGATACGGCAGAATACCGAACTCATCCTCCAGCTCGCGGAAGTGTGTCAGCGACATCGAGATATAGCCGTTGGACAGGACCGTCTGTCCCTTGGCAAACATATCACGTCCGAACGCGTGAACGGATGCGCCCTCAATGTTGACATAGGTTTTGTCAAACTTGATGCCGTCGTAAAGGGCAAAGGTGTCGCACAGCTTTGTGACAATTTCGCTGATCTTCTCGGTATTATAGGAATATTCGAGCACATCACCGTTCTTTTTGAAAACGGGGTTATCGAATGCCCACAGATAGGCATTGAGGTTGGATGAGGCGTCGGACAGATAACCGAACAGATCCTCCTGCGGATCGACCTTGCCGTTGCTGTTCAGGTCGCGGTAAACATCCTTGGTCAGTGCGGTGATGTAGTCCAGCGTCCATTCGCCGTTGTTGACAACCTCATACAGATCCGGGAAGTCGTACTCTGCACCAAGGCGCTTGTTGTAGAAGACGCAGTATGCCGCGGACAGCGCAGACAGTGCCATATCACCGATGGCAGTGACGCATACGCCGTTATAGGTCAGGTCATTGACGGTGGAGTCGGACCACCACGGCTTTTCAAAGTCAATATGCGGTATGTCGTACCAGTTGAGGAAGTAGTCGGAAATGGAAAGCAGACCGAGCTGAACAACGTGGAAGGAAAGCAGGTCGTGTGCATCGTCTCCGGCGGTGATCGCCTTGGTTACCTGCGAGGAAAGATCACTGTAAGCACCGCTTCCGCTGATGCCGATCTTGCAGTTGAAGCGATCCTCGACTGTGGCATTGCGTTCATAAACAGCATCGTCGATGACGTCACCCGTCTGGGATTCGACCCAAATGGTATCATCCTTGTTGTCGGAAACGACGATACGGAATTCGTAGCCGCCGAGGTCCTGTTCACCCAGTTCATCGTCGACGAGCTTGCGGGCATCCAGCGCGTCGAGCGGTTCGGTTTCTGCTGCCGTTTCGGTGACGGATGCGGTATCCGCCTGAGTGTCGGCAGCCGCAGTGCCGTCGCCGCCGCAGGATGCGAGAACCGGGATTGCCGTGCAAAGCGTCAGGAGCCATGCACAGGCACGAAGGAGGTTCTTGTTTTTCATGGTGTTTGTCCTTTCTTGGTGGATTTATTTTGGTTCGGTTTGTGGTTGTGGTTGGAGGATAGGATTTGGTTTTCGGTGAAGATAGCAAAGCCATCTTCGTGCGCCACCTGCGGGAATTTCGTAAAGACAGATGTGGTTTTTCTTTGAAAATAATCTGCATGACCCACATCCGTCACGCCTGCGGCGCGACACCTTCTCCCGGGAGAAGGTTTATATGTGCGCGCCATCACCGCCTGCGTCACCCGTAACCCTAATTTCTAATTTCTAATTCCTAATTCCTAATTTCTCATTCTTCTTCGTA
>JAFTLK010000318.1 GCA_017455975.1 Clostridia bacterium
ACTTATCATTGCAGTGCCGGCACTGATTGCCCATACTACCCGCAGTAACGGAATTGGCGCAGGGATGTGGGGCATTACCGAGTGCTTCGGTCTTCCGATTTCCTCTCTGCTTTGTGGGGTCTTGTCATCACCCGATCCAAAAAAGCTTTGGATTCTGCCGGCTGTACCGTCTGCTTTGTACTTTTTGTTCTTTCCTTTTAGTACCGCACTCCCTTATCTTTTAACACAGTTTTCCGGACTGGTATTGGGATATGCTGCATTCGCATTTGGTATATATATTCTGAAAAACAGAAAAGAAAGAAATCGCAAATAACGGTAAATATCATTGAGATGAAAAAATGCAGGAGCGTCAAAACTCCTGCATTTTGTATTTTGTTAGGATAAGTCTTACGCCATTTAGGTATAAGCGAAGCTTATGCCATTCCGACAGAACCGAACAGTTCCATCTTTTCCTTGACGGTCGCCTTCATTGCTTCAAAGCCGGGAGCGAGGAGCTTTCTGGGGTCGAAGCCCTTGCCTTCGAGGTCCTTGCCTGCTTCGATATACTTTCTGGTTGCTTCCTGGAATGCGAGCTGGCATTCGGTGTTGACGTTGATCTTGGAAACGCCGAGGGAGATTGCCTTCTTGATCATGTCAGCGGGGATACCGGTACCTCCGTGGAGAACGAGGGGCATATCGCCGGTCTTCTCGGAGACAGCTGCGAGGGTTTCAAAGGACAGACCTGCCCAGTTAGCCGGGTACTTGCCGTGGATGTTGCCGATACCTGCAGCGAGCATGGTAACGCCGAGATCAGCGATCATCTTGCATTCGTTGGGGTCAGCACATTCGCCCGTACCGACAACGCCGTCTTCTTCACCACCGATTGCGCCGACTTCAGCTTCCAGGGACAGACCGAGTTCACCCGTGAGCTTGACCAGTTCCGTGGTCTTTGCGATGTTTTCTTCGATCGGATAGTGAGAACCGTCGAACATGACAGAGGAGAAGCCAGCCTTGATGCACTTCATAGCGCCTTCATAGGAGCCGTGGTCGAGGTGCAGAGCAACCGGAACGGTGATGCCGAGTTCTTCGATCATACCGTTGACCATACCGACGATGGTCTTGTAGCCGCACATATACTTGCCGGCACCCTCGGAAACACCGAGAATGACAGGAGAGTTGCATTCCTGTGCGGTGAGCAGAATTGCCTTGGTCCATTCAAGGTTGTTGATGTTGAACTGACCGACAGCATAGTGACCGGCCTTTGCCTTGTTAAGCATTTCCTTTGCAGAAACTAACATTGTTATATCCTCCCAAAAGGTTTTATTTTTGTTCTAACATATACTATTATACCGCATTTTACGGTTTTTCGCAATGGTTTTGGTGAAAGATTCATGAATTGTTCATATAATTTTGGATTTTGGATTATGGTGTGTGCAGACTTTCTAAAATCGCGTAGGGAGAGGCAGGTATGCCTCGGGGCTTGTTCCCGCTGTTGTTGTTGAACAATAAAATGTTTTTATATTCCTTCATAGGAATATGCATATTTTCTAATATTTCCATCATCGCATTATGAGGTGCGGCGGGACCAAGGCCCCGCCCTACGCGGTAATTACCTCAAAGGAGGCATTACACTGCCGCTGCCATCTGTCCGGCAAGCAGAAAGTCCTGTAAAAACCAAAAGCCGAGTCCGAGCAGAATAAAGAGAATCGTGCCGAAGAGCGATGTCGGACGCCAGATTTCAAAAAACGTGGTCTTTTCTCCCTTGTCCTTTTTCCATGCGATGTTTTTCTTCCAGTACCAGACAGGGAAGATGGCGGTGACAGCGGCAATGATCCAGAGCACAACAGCGGTGATCTGATAGGTATCCCAGCCGAGCATACGGATAACGTTCATAATCGGAATCTCCTTTTACAGTTGATACCATCAGTATACCACAATTGCGCGCCGCAATCAATAGAAAAATGTAAATTGTTCGCAGAAAACCTATCAAATTGCGGATTTTCAAAGTCTGCAAAAAAGAATTGACAGCGCTTTGTTTTCGTGCTATAATGTGAATAACGTAATATTTGCGAAAAAGGAGAATTGTCATGCTGAAAACATTACAGTATCAGGCCGATCTTTGTGTGGTCGGCGGCGGTCTTGCCGGTATGTGCGCAGCGATTGCGGCAGCGCGTCACGGCGCGAAGGTTGTGCTCATGCAGGAGCGTCCGATGCTCGGCGGCAATGCATCGAGTGAGATCCGGATGTGGGTCTGCGGCGCACGCGGCTCCAATGTCCGTGAAACCGGTATCCTCGAGGAGCTTGCCATGGAAAACCTCTGGCGCAATCCCTATAAGATCTACCCGATCTGGGACTCCGTGCTCTGGGATGCGGTCAAGCGCGAGAAGAACATCACCCTCCTGCTCAACTGCTCCTGCATGGATGCGGAAATGGATGCAGATGATCACATTGCCGCTGTTACCGGCTGGCAGATGACAACGCAGGCATTCTGCCGTGTGGAAGCCAAGCTCTTTGCCGACTGCTCCGGCGACAGCATTTTAGCACCGCTGACCGGAGCGCATTACCGTGTCGGACGGGAAGCGGCATCGGAATTCGGGGAGAACATCTCCGTCGAGGTTGAGGACAAGAAGACAATGGGTATGTCCTGTCTGATTCAGGCACACAAGGGATCGGAGCCTGTCACCTTCACGCCGCCTGCATTTGCAAAGAAGCTGACAGAGGAAGATGTCCGTTTCCGCTGTCCGCGGATGCAGTCCTCTTATGAAAACTTCTGGTATCTTGAGCTTGGCGGCATGGGCGACTCGATTGCCGACACGGAGGTTGTCCGCGATGAGCTGGTCGCACTGGCTTACGGTATGTGGGACTACATCAAGAACTCCGGAAAATATGAAGATGCCGATCTGTGGCAGCTTGATTTCCTCGGATTTCTGCCGGGCAAACGCGAATCGCGCCGTATGATCGGTCCGTATCTGATGACGCAGAATGACATCACCGCCGACCGTCACTTTGATGACGTCGTTGCTTACGGCGGATGGCCGCTGGACGACCACGATCCTGCAGGATTTTACTACGACGGTCACCCGAACACCTCATATCTGACACCGTCGCCGTATGCCATTCCGTACCGGGCGCTCTACTCGGAAAACATTCAGAACCTCTATTTTGCCGGACGCAACATCTCCATGACCCATGCGGCGATGTCCTCTACGCGCGTCATGGCAACGTGCGCACTCTGCGGTCAGGCGGCAGGTACTGCGGCGGCAATTGCGGTAAAGTATGATACGACACCCGGCGGTGTTTATACCGATCATATCACCGAGCTGCAGGATGCGCTTCTCTGGGATGACGTGCTTCTGCCGCATCATCCGAGAACACCGGCTGCCTTGAGTGCAAATGCGGCGCTTTGTGTCAACGGTACTCCTTCTGCGGATGCCAATGTCCTGCGCGACGGCAATGACCGTGAAAATCTGTTCATTTGCGCACCGGGCGATGTCATCTCCTATCGCTTTGACGCACCGGTACCGGCGGAGGAGGTCCGCATCATCTTTGACTCCGACCTTGACCGCGTGACGCTGCCGGGCGATGAATGTGAACGCAATCATACGATGCGTGCAAACCTTCTGCCGGATTCCCCCGTGATGCACCTGCCGACGACGCTGTGCAAGGCTTATACGGTTGAGGCTGTCTGCGCAGACGGCACGGTCGTCCGTCTTGCAGAAGAGCAAAACAATCTCTACCGCCTTGTGAAGATTCCCGTCGGACGTGAGGTTCGGGAAATCCGTTTCTGCGGCACTGACATCCATGAAGGCGGTTCGGAAGTCCGTTTGTTCTCGTTTGAAGTAAAATAAGGAGCAAAGTGATGAGCAACATTCGTCTGATGAGTCAAAATCAATGGAACTGCACCGGAAATCTCCCCGCATGGGAAGAACTGGGGCTGGACTGCTCCGCCGCTGTCCGCATGAAGGGGCATGCAAAGATTCTCGGCGAGCTTCTGCCCGACATTCTCGGCGGACAGGAGGTCAATATGCATATGCAGTATTATCTGAAGCTGTATTGCATGGAGATGGGTCTGCCGTACACGATGATCTGGGGCAACATGACGCCCATCGTCTACCGCGCGGATAAACTCGAGCTGATCGATGCGGATTATCTTCTGTATCCGGAGCAAGTCGAGGGATATGAGGGCAGCTTCAACGACGTGAAATCGAAATCCTGCAACATCGGTGTTTTCCGCACAAAGGAAGACGGACGGGTTTTTGTCTTTGCGACGACGCATCTGTGGTGGATGTCGTCCAAAGCACAGCCTGGTTCCTCCGAGGTGCGCAGACTCCAGCTTGCGATGGCATCTGACCGCATTGCGGAATATCAGAAAAAGCACGGCGGCTGTCCTGCAGTCCTTGTCGGCGATCTGAATGCCGGTTATCATGCGCAGGCACTTCGCTATGCCATCGACGAAGCCGGCTGGCAGCATGCGCACGATGTCGCGGTCGAGTACCGTCATGAGGGCAAGGGCTTCAACGGCTGCGGCGGACATCCCGGTGTCTGGCAGGATGAGCCGTTTGAAAAAGCGCTCGACCACATCCTTGTCCGCGATATGCCGGAAGGTGCGGTTCGCCGCTTTGACCGCTATTGTGCCGAGGATTATGTGTATCTGTCCGACCACGCACCCGTCATTGCCGATCTTGTGCTGTAAGTGCATACAATCCAATAAAATTCAGGCTGCTGTGTTTTTGAGGCACGGCAGCTCTTTTTTGCTTTCAATAAAAACTTATCGCAACACGATAAATAATTATTGACAAAACGGAATTTCTATGGTATACTGTAACTGCAAACAAGCAATTTCCAATTTCTGACAAAGAGAGGATTTTCTCATGGAACAAAATTATCCCGCAAAAGCGATTCGTATCATTACGCTGTTCGTGCTCGCCGCATTCTCGGTTATCTGTACGCTTTTTATTCCGAATTTTGTCGATTACGCTGTGGATATGAACTATATCGGATATGAGAATCGGGTGTGGTTTATCGCGGCGGCGGTTCTGCTGGTGCTCCCGTGTGCCACGATTCTCGTGATGGCACTGAAGCTGTCCGCGTCTGACGAGGATCCGATCTTTACCGAGGATACGGCTGTTCTTTTATACCGCATTTCGGTGCTGCTTGCCGTTGACTGCGGCGCGTTTGCGGCGGTTACGGTCATTTTGTTCTGCTTGGGCGACTTGCTGATCGCGCCGCTGTTTGCGCTGATCGATCTGGTCGGACTGACGCTTTCCTTTCTGTTCTGGCAGCTGTCCGGGTATATTCACCGTGCGGCGAAGATGAAAGAGGAGGTCGATGCGACGTTATGATCGTGGTCAATATTGATGTGATGCTGGCAAAGCGCAAAATGAGCGTCGGCGAACTTGCAGAGCGCGTCGGCTTTACAATGGCGAATGTATCGCTGCTCAAAAACGGCAAGATCAAAGCGCTGAAGCTGTCCACGCTTGACAAGCTGTGCCGGGTACTGGACTGTCTGCCGGCGGATCTGCTTGAATATGTCCCGGGCGGCGAGGAGGAAGACGATGGCGGAATGTGATCGGCATTATGACATTGCGGTCATTGGCGCAGGACCTGCGGGGGCTGTGTTTGCATCCCGGCTCGGGAAGATGCGTCCCGATCTGCGCATTCTTGTCATCGACGGACAGACGGAGGAAAATCAAAAGGTCTGCGGCGGCTTGCTTGCGCCCGATGCACAGAAAGTCCTCGCTTCTTTTGGGCTGACCTTGCCGAACAGCGTCCTTGCAGATCCGCAGATCTTTGCCGTGGATACACAGGATCTGACGTCCGGTATCCGTCGGCTCTATCAGCGGCATTATCTGAATATGAACAGGTACGCTTTTGACCGATGGCTTGTATTAATGATCGGGGAGCATGTGACGGTGATCCGCGGTCGTTGTTCGCATATAAAAAGAGAAAACAGTATTTTTGCGCTGACCATTGACGGCAGGGAATACCGTGCATCGTCGGTTGTCGGTGCAGACGGTGCCAATTCCATCGTCCGCAGAACCTTCTTCCGTCGGAAACCGACGCAATATACCGCGATACAGGAGTGGTATCCGGATCCCGGTGCGGACGCGCCGTCCTATTCGTGTTTGTTTGATGCCGTGACAAGCGATTCCTGCTCATGGACGATCCGTAAGGATGGATATCTGATCTTCGGCGGAGCGTTTGCAAAGCACGGATGTCACAATGCGTTTGCTGCACAGAAGCGGCGCCTCGAGGAACGACTTGGATGTTCATTCGGTGAGGCGTACAGACGGGAAGCGTGTCTTGTCACATCTCCGCGCCATTTCCGCGATTTTCTCTGTGGGATTCCCGGCGTCTATCTGATCGGTGAGGCGGGCGGATTCATCAGCGCTTCGTCCTTTGAGGGGATCAGCGCGGCGATGCTGTGCGGCAAGTATCTGGCACAGGCATTTGTCAAAGGTACATCGCAGGCGGGTATCCTGCGCCGATATCGCCGTCTGACGCAGATGCTGCGGCTGAAGCTGTGGTCAAAGACCTTCAAACGTGCAGTTTTATGTTCTCCTCTCCTGCGGTACTTCATCATGAAAAGCGGGATACAGAGCATGACAAGGAGTGACGTTTATGAACATCAGAACAATCAAAAAAATCCCGTCGGTTCTGGCGGCAGTCATACTGATTACCCTGTGGGTGTATGTCTTCGCAATTCACTGGAACATACATGATGTGACGGACAACGCAGCCTTTCACCGTGAAGGTGCAGGCTGGGGATTTATGGCGATTGCCGTGTATTCCGGCGCGCTTTCGGGGCTGTACCGTCCGTGGCGGTGGTGGTTGTCGCTTGTGTTGTTTGTCGGATTTTTTGCGCTGCATTATCTGTGGTTTCCGGTGATCCTGTACATAAGAGAATTTGTTGGGATGCTGTTTTTATGGTTTGTCGGATGGATGCCGGGGGCGCTTCTGCGGCGGCTTGTGCTGAAAATCTATCGGACACTCACGGAGGATTACCGTGAATATCAAATCAAACATTCCGGCGGTTCCAATAAGGAGGGTGACAATGAAAGCATGGTTCAAACAGAATAGGCGGCGGATATTTCTGATCCTGCTGTTTGCCGCATTTGTGATACAGGTTCTGATTGTACCGAGTATCCGTCCGTTGTTTTATGAGGGGCGCAATTATTATGTAACATACCGAATTGATGGGAATAATGCTGCCGATGCCGTTGTTTTCATTCCGTCTGCTTTTATGGTCATGGGTTTTTTCACTACGTTGTTTTCCTATCCCCACCGGGTCAAAATCGCACTTCTGTGTGCACTTGTGCCGATACCTGTTGTTTTGAGACGCATGGTATGCTGGCGTGCGTACTCCAGTATTCTTGATAATGCGCTGTATAACCTGTGCTCGTTTGCATTGGGTGTCTTTTTGGCGTATGTTCTGCGGATACTGGTCGTCTTTCTCATTGACAGGATACGGAAAAGTTACCGCCGCTATCGGATCAAGAAAAACCGTGATGCGCATACCATTGCTGTGATCGATTGTAAAGACACCGAGGCTGCATCGGATAAACCCGTATTTACGGATCGGATGCGTGCGTTGGTTTCCATGGATACGCTGTTTTGCTTTCTGTCCGCTGCTGTTCCTCTGATGATCTCTGTTTTTTATTCCGCGCAGATCGGACAGATGTCCGCAGTCGCCTCCGGTCTTGATGAGATGGAAATGACATATATGGTGTTTTGGCTGCCGCTTGGTTATCTGTTATCCGGATTTCTGTGTGCACTTTCCGATCATCCGCGGTGGATTCCATGCACGGCAGGATTGCTTCTTGTGACCCTTGACACGGTGTATGCTGTTTTTGATGTTCAGTTCTATGAGCATTTGCTGCGTATGCTCTTTGCTGTCATCGTTTATCTGCTGATCTATGGTGCAGGCATCACCGCAGGATATCTGATCCGGCAGTGTATCGAAGATCACAGGATGAAAAAACAACCGCATACATAAGAAACGCCGCTGTAAGCGATCAAACTTACAGCGGCGCAGTATTTTTTACGGTTATAATCAGATCTTGACTTCTTCGTGCTTTGCAGCGGAAGCGTAGATACCGTCGAGCATTCTCTGAACGGTGACAGCGTCCTCGATGGGGGAAATCGGGGTCTTGCCGGTGTTCAGGCAGTCGATGAAGTGACGGATTTCTTCAACAAAGTAGTTGACACCGACGACCTCGGGCTTTTCGGTGGAGAGGTAACCCTCTTCATCTTCGCCGTAGATGGTCAGCGGTTCAAAGGTACAGCCTGCCTTGGAGCCGTAGATGGTGGTGGTAGCGGATTCGCTGCCGTTGATTGCCCATGCGATTTCAGCAACCATGGACTTGCCGTCTTCAAAGCGGAAGAAGACGGATGCGGAGTCCTCGGTGTTGAAAACACCGTTGCCCTGACCGAACGGCTGCCATCTGCCGACACCCTTGGTCTGGTAGTCACCGATGCGGTAGGAGGTTTCAGCGGAAACGGAAACAGGTTTCGGTCTGCCCATTAAGTACCAGGTACGGTCGATGGCATGGACACCGATGTCGAGGACAGGACCGCCGCCTGCGAGTTCCTTATCGGTGAACCAACCGCCGGGTGTACCGCGGCGACGGACGTAGGAGCACTTTGCGTAGTAGATATCGCCGAACTTGCCTGCATCGCGCAGTTCAACGAACTTCTGCTGTTCAGCGCCGTAACGGGTAACGACAGCGAGCATGAACTGAACGCCTGCTTCCTTGACAGCGGCTTCGATTGCGAGACCCTGCTCAAGTGTTGCAGCGAGCGGCTTTTCGCAGAGAATGTTCTTGCCAGCCTTTGCAGCTGCAATTGCAACCGGTGCGTGTGCTGCAGTCCAGGTACAAACATCGATGTAGTCAACATCAGGCTCACCTGCGATCAGTTCTTCAACAGATGCGTAGTAGTGCGGGATGCCGAACTTTTCAGCCGCGTCCTTTGCACGTTCCGGGACGATGTCCGCGATTGCAACGACTTCAACGATATCGGTCAGATTCGCATAAGCGGGGAGGTGTGCGCTGGTTGCGATGTTACCTGCGCCGATAATACCGACTTTTAACTTTGCCATGATGATAATCTCCTTTGTTTTCTATTTTATGTACGGCGGATGGTTTTGCCGCACATGATATCAAAATTATTGTAACACATCTTGTGTGTCTTGTCAAGTATTTTATCGTCTGATTTCCAATGACAGACATTCCGTACCCGCCAGCGCACAGCTCTTTTCGTCGGGCTGATGGGTTCCGGCATACAGCGTGTAAACATTGCCGCGGACCGCTCTGACACCGTTTTCGTCGACCGATGTGAACGCGCGGTCGTCAATGCGGATATGCACAGTCTTGGTTTGTCCTGCGGCAAGCGAAACACGTTCAAAGCCGCACAGGGCATGATGGGGGACCGCACAGTCAGCATCGTCGTGCAGATACAGCTGAATGACATCGTCCACGCGCTCCTCGCCGGGATTTTCGACGGTGACGGATGCAATGCCGTTTTCGTAGGACAGGTCCCGGACGAGCGTCGTTCCGTAGGTCAGACCGAAGCCGAACGGATAGAGGATATTGTCCTGCGTATAGCGGTAAGTCCGGTTTTTCATCGAATAATCGGTGAAATCAGGGAGCTTCTCGGAATCGTCGTAGAAGGTGACAGGCAGCTTGCCGGACGGCGCAAAGTCGCCGAACAGAATCGATGCCGCAGCTTCACCGCCCATCTGTCCGGGATACCAGACATGGAGCAGTGCGTCACAGTCAACCTCGCAGTTCATCGCGCTTCCCGCGGCACACAGAATGATCAGCGGTTTGCCGATCTCGGCGAGTGCTTTGAGCAGAACGCGCTGGGACTCGGGCAGGCGCAGATCGCGCTTGTCGCCCGCCGCATATTCGTTGGATGCGTCGCCCGCCTCGCCTTCAATGGACGGGTCAAGACCGACGCAGGCAATGACGATGTCCGCACGCTCCGCACAGTCGAGTGCTTCCGCAAGTCGGTCATGGTCGTAGTCCGGATTGCAGTTTTCGGAGCGCAATTTGTAAAGGTGTGCGCCGGGAGCGTAGGTGACACGTCCGGCAAAGCGATCCTG
>JAFTLK010000319.1 GCA_017455975.1 Clostridia bacterium
AAAGGAGGGGAGCAAAAATGAGTCTGAAAGAACGAGTTTATAGCGTTCTGATCGTTTCGGCGGCAGAAAGTTTTAATGATGCACTCTCCGTTCTGCTCCCTAATTCAAAGTATTCCCCAACTCATTTTGTATCAAATATCAGTACCGCGAAGCGGGTACTCGCCGAACGTGCTTTTGATTTTGTTATCATCAACTCACCGCTCCCTGACGATGTAGGCACACGCTTTGCCATCGACACAGCCAATTCAAACGAGAGCGTTGTGCTTCTGATGGTACGAACGGAGCTTCAGGCAGAAATCTACGACAAGGTCGCCGAGCACGGTGTATTTGTGCTTTCAAAGCCAACCTCAAAGCCGACAATGACAATTGCTCTCAGCTGGCTTTCAAGCGCACGGGAAAAACTCAGAAAGACCGAAAAGAAAAAACTGTCCATTGAAGAAAAAATGGAAGAAATCCGTATCGTCAACCGAGCAAAATGGATCCTTATCCGCGAACTCAAATTGGACGAGCCGGAGGCACATCGTTACATAGAAAAACAGGCAATGGATCGATGCATTTCAAAACGGATTGTTGCAGAAGAGATTATTGGTTCTTCAGAATAACCCGTGTACAAAAGAACATAGAATGAGCCATAAAGCGCTCAATGTGGTATAAGATTTTCGGATGATGCAATTGCCGAAAAAGCGCTGAACTTGACGGACGTTTTCCCGTGACCGTAGCAATCTCGCCTGAATGTACACACAACCTTTCGTATACCCCATCCAATCAAGGAACAGATTACGACAGCGTCGCTTCGCAGTGGAGCGGCGCTGTTCTTTACTCCGATTTTACAGCGATTTGATTACGGATTTTACAGTACAGCAGTAAAATATCTGTGTGATCAGTAAAGATCCAAAATGAAAACGCAAAAGGAGATAAAGAACATGAACAAAATGATTGGTTTACTCACAGCAATGATGCTCATTGTTTGTATGCTTATCGGATGCGGCAGCAGCAGAGAAACGGTAGCAACAGACGGCTCCACCTCCATGAACAAGGTCATCGGAGCATTGGGCGAAGCATTTGAAGCTGACACCGGCATTGCCGTAACCTACAACGCAACCGGCTCCGGCGCAGGCATTCAGGCAGTGCTGGAGGGCAGATGTGACATCGGACTGTCAAGCCGCAATCTCAAGGATGAGGAAACGGCAAAAGGACTGGACGGTACCGTTCTTGCCATCGATGGCATTGCGATCATCGTAAATCCGAATAACCCTGTCTCTGATCTCGATGTGGAAACAATCGCAAAGATCTACACAGGCGAAATCAAAAACTGGAAAGAGATCGGCGGCAATGATGCGGAAATCGTCCTCATCGGTCGTGAAGCAGGCAGCGGAACAAGAGACGGCTTTGAATCCATCACCGATACGGAAGACAAGTGCAAATACCGCCAGGAGCTCACTTCTACCGGCGATGTCATTACGACCGTTGCAGGCAATCCCGATGCGATCGGTTATGCGTCTCTTGCTTCCGTCAAAGATACCGTAAAAGCGCTGACGGTTGACGGTATTGCACCGAGTGAAGCAGCGATCAAGGACGGCAGTTATGTGGTTCAGCGTCCCTTTGTTCTCGTAACCAGGAAGGATGCAAAGCTTACCGAGGGTGCACAGAAGTTCTTCGATTATATCACTTCTGAAGCAGCAAATGAGATCATCAGCAGCGCAGGTGTTGTTCCCGTGAACTAAGGATTTCAGGCGACGGTGCACAAGTGCCGCCGCTTGTTCCCATTGAGGTAAATTATGCACAGAAGATTTATAAGAGATTTACTGGAACGGATCCGTAACAGGAATTCCAAAATCTATGAAACTATCATACATGGCATTTTCTTACTGCTCGGTTTCATATCCGTCGGTTGTGTTCTGCTCATCACGGTATATCTGATCATATCGGGTATGCCTGCGATACGGGAAATCGGACTTTTTCAGTTCCTTTTCGGCAAAGAATGGGCGTCCACCGCCGCAGAACCGAAATACGGGATATTGCCTTTCATCCTGACAAGCGTTTACGGAACGGCAGGTGCGATCCTCATCGGTGTGCCCATCGGTTTCTTTTCTGCCGTGTATCTTTCCAAAATAGCAGGAAAAAGGGTCCGGTCTGTAATCGAAGCTGCGGTCAATCTGCTTGCCGGGATTCCCTCGGTTGTATATGGGCTTGTTGGTATGCGCGTGCTTGTACCGGCAATCCGTGAGATTTTCAATGTTCCGGACGGAGCAAGTTTGTTTGCGGCAATTATCGTACTTGCGATCATGATTCTTCCGAACATCATAAAAGTATCTGTCACAGCACTGGATGCCGTACCAAAAGAATATGAGGACGCATCGCTTGCCCTTGGTGCAACACCGACTGAAACATTTTTCAAGGTGTCTGTCCCTGCCGCAAAAAGCGGTATTGCCGCTGCCGTTGTGCTCGGTGTCGGCCGCGCCATCGGTGAAGCAATGGCGGTTATGATGGTTGCAGGCAACGTCGCCAATATGCCCTCTCTCTTTGAGAGTGTCCGTTTCCTTACCACCGCCGTCGCAAGTGAGATGGCATATTCAAGCCCCGGCAGTCTGCAGAGAGATGCTCTGTTCTCCATTGCCCTTATACTGTTCCTGTTTATTATGATGATAAATGCCGCGCTCAATTTCTTCCTCAAGCGTGATCGGGTGAACTGAAATGAGCAGGAGAAAAAAACTTTATATCGGTTTCATGCGCGGCGCAATGATGCTTTGCACCGCACTGACAGCGGCACTTGTACTGTTCCTGATGGGTTACGTTCTTGTAAACGGACTTCCCAATATCTCATGGGAACTGCTCTCCACAAAGCCAAGCTACTTAACGGAAAGAATCGGGATTCTGCCCGATATTCTGAACACGGTCTATATCGTAGTTGCCGCACTCGTTATCGTACTGCCTCTTGGGGTTGGATCGGCGATTTACCTGACGGAATACGCCGGGAATAAAAAGCTGGTGGCTATGATCGAATATGCAGCAGAAACGCTTTCCGGTATTCCGTCTGTCATATACGGTCTTGTCGGTATGCTGCTGTTCTCCAACAACTTCGGAACAAGCCTGCTTGCCGGTGCGCTGACATTGGTTATTATGAATCTTCCTACTGTAATGCGCACTGTACAGGAGAGTCTGAAAACGGTTCCGCAGAGTTACCGTGAAGGTGCTTTTGGCTTGGGGGCAGGTAAATGGCGTGTGATCCGCACTGTGGTCCTTCCCGGATGCGTGGATGGGGTCATCACCGGCTGTATTCTGTCCATCGGAAGAATCCTTGGTGAATCGGCGGCTCTGCTCTTTACCGCCGGCTTTGCTCATGCGATGAACGGTGTGATCGACGGTCTGACTTCCCCCGGTGCTACGCTGACGGTCGCGCTTTATGTTTATGCCAAAGAGGAAGGAGAATTTGGCATTGCCTTTGCAATCGCAGCAATTCTGATGGTACTGACGCTGCTTATCAACCTGTCTGCCGCATTCGTCGGCAAATACTTCGCAAAAAGGAGAGGCGTATGAGCGAAATTATGACAGCCAAAGATCTGTGCCTATGGTACGGAGAACATATGGCTCTGAACAATATCCGTATATCGATTCCCGATAAAAGCATCACCGCATTGATCGGTCCATCCGGCTGCGGTAAATCCACATTCCTGAAAACCCTGAATCGTATGAACGATCTGATCCCGACCGTCAGAATTACGGGTGAGGTCTGTTATCGCGGTCAGAACATTTTTGACAAAAGCACAGATGTCAATGAACTGCGGCGCGACGTAGGCATGGTATTTCAGAAACCCAATCCGTTCCCGATGAGCATTTACGATAATATCGCGTATGGTCCCCGTACGCACGGCATCAAAAGCAAGGTCAGACTGGATGAAATCGTAGAGCAGGCACTTCGTGACGCGGCGATCTGGGACGAGGTGAAAGATCGCCTCAAAAAGAACGCGCTCGGTCTTTCGGGCGGTCAGCAGCAGCGCCTGTGCATTGCCCGTGCCCTTGCCGTTGAACCGAAAGTGCTGCTGATGGATGAGCCGACTTCAGCACTTGACCCTATCTCCACCTCCCGAATTGAAGAACTTGCATTGCAATTACGCGAAAAATATGCTATAATTATTGTGACACATAATATGCAGCAGGCAGTTCGAATTTCGGATCATACGGCGTTCTTCCTTCTCGGAGAGCTTGTGGAATACGGTGACACGGAAAGCCTGTTCTCTCATCCGCAGGATCCACGTACCGAAGACTATATCACAGGAAGGTTTGGGTGATCGTATGAGAAGCCGATTTGATGAACAGCTTGGACTGCTGAACAAAAAAATGATTGAAATGGGTGCGCAGTGTGAAGCGTTGATTGCCCGTGTTGCGGGTGCGCTGTTGAACGGTGATACGGAAGCGGCAAGAGAAGCAAAAACACACGGTCACGAAATTGACCAAATGGAACGTGAGATCGAATCCATTTGCCTGAAGCTCCTGCTTCAGCAGCAGCCGGTGGCAAAAGATCTGCGTGTCATTTCCGCTGCCCTCAAAATGATCACAGACATGGAACGAATCGGAGATCAGGCAGAGGATATTGCAGAGATCATTCCGTTCCTTGACGGAAGATGCGGTGCGGAGCTTGCTGATTTCAGACCGATGGCAGAAGCAACCTGTAAAATGGTAACGGACAGTATCGATGCTTATGTCAGACAGGACCTGGCACTTGCCGGAAATGTTGCAGCGCACGATGATGTTGTAGATGAATCCTTTGTCAGAATCAAGGATACACTGATCCAGATGATTTCTGAAAATAAAACGGACGGAGAATACGCGGTTGATCTGATGATGATCGCAAAATATTTTGAGCGCATCGGCGACCACGCCGTGAATATCGCAGAATGGGTGGAATTCTCTGTAACAGGGATTCATAAAGGAGGGTAATGACGTGATTTGGTGTGTGGATGACGACAGAACCATACGCGAGATTGAGGTTTATACGTTGGAGCAGACGGGGTTTACGGCGCGCGGTTTTTCAGACGGATTTTCTGTGCTGGAAGCATTGAAGACGGAAACGCCTGACCTGATCGTACTGGACATTATGATGCCCGGAATGGATGGGCTTGAGGTACTGTACAAGCTTCGTGCCGAGGAGGCGTATAAAAACATTCCGGTCATCATGGCAACGGCGAAAGGAACGGAAATGGATAAGATCGGCGGTCTCAATTCGGGTGCCGACGATTATCTTGTCAAGCCGTTCGGTGTGATGGAAATGGTTGCCCGTATAAACGCAGTTCTTCGCCGAACCGTGAAAGAAAGCATTTCTACGGCGATTACCGTCGGCAGCATTACCTTGAAGGAAAAGGAACACATGGTATATGTCGACAGCAAAAAAATTGAGCTTACGCACAAGGAATTTGAAATGCTGAACTTGTTTCTCCACAATCCTAACATGGTTTTCTCAAGAGACAGAATCATGAGCAGCATCTGGGGAACGGACTACATCGGAGAAACGCGAACGGTGGATATGCATATCAAAACGCTGCGCCAAAAGCTCGGTACTGCCGGCGGGCAGATCAAAACCGTCATCGGTGTCGGATACAGATTGGAGCATGAGGCATGACCAAAAAGATCTTTCATTCCATATTTACGGTCGCTCTGGTCATACTGCTTGCCAGCATCGGAATCGCAACGAGCTTTTTATATGACTATTTCAATCAGTCTCAGGTACAACAGTTAAAAGCGGAATTATCCCTTGTCGCTGATACGGTCAACAACATCGGCGTGGAATATTTTGAAAATTTTGATTCCACGGTATTCCGATTTACGGTTGTGGATGCCAACGGTGCAGTTCTTTACGATACGGAAGCAAACGCGGGCGAGATGGAAAACCACGCGGACCGTGAAGAAATTGTTGAAGCATTCAAGTGGGGAACGGGCAGCAGCGCAAGATACTCATCCACACTGACGGAGAAGACGTTTTATGAGTCGGTACTGCTCGAAAATGGGGATGTGCTTCGTATTTCCGTGAGTCAATTAACGGTTGGCGCTTTGATCATCGGTATGATGCCCGCAATTTCTGCCATTCTTTTGATTGCGGCAATTGTTGCGCTTCTCCTTTCTCATGCCATGGCAAAAAAAGTGACGGAGCCTTTGAAGCAGCTGGATCTGGACAATCCTGCTGACAATAATACATATGAGGAATTGACGCCCATACTTACCAAGATTTATATACAGCATAAGCAAATCAAATCACAAATGGATGCGCTGCGACGCAAATCGGATGAGTTTGAGCAGATTGTTTCTTCCATGAGCGAGGGGCTTGTCCTGCTTGACGAACACGGTATGGTGCTCAGTATGAATCCGGCTGCCAAAAAGATATTTGCTGTCAAACCGGAAATCAAAGGCGCTGATTTTCTGGTTGTTGACCGCACAGTCAAAATGAGCAAAGCGATCTGGAATGCGCTTGAGGGCAGCCACAGCGAATACACAGAAGAAAGACAAGGAAACGAATATCAGTTTACGATCGATCCGATTGTGTCGGACGACAAGGTTCTCGGTGTGGTGATTCTTGTGTTTGATATCAGCGACCGTGCTTTTGCCGAACGCAACCGTCGGGAGTTCACGGCAAACGTGACACACGAATTGAAAACACCGCTGCAATCCATCATCGGATCTGCTGAGCTTCTGGAAACAGGACTTGTCAAGCCGGAAGATACCGCAAGATTTGTCGGCAATATTCGCCAGGAAGCCTCCAGACTTGTGAATCTGATCAACGATATTATCCGTCTTTCGCAGCTTGATGAAGACAACGAGCCTGCAGCCGAAACCGTTGATCTGATGGAGGTCGCAGAAGAAGTCACGGAGGTTCTGACCGCATCGGCTGCAAGGAGAAATATTACGATCAATATCGAGGGAGCGT
>JAFTLK010000320.1 GCA_017455975.1 Clostridia bacterium
AACCGACCGTTCCCGAGGAGATCGAGGAGGAGGAAGAGGAGGATACGCTGTGGGATCTCTATGGCGATCTCATCATCGGTATTGCCATCGGTCTGGCGGTTGTCTCTGCCGCAGCTTACGGTCTGTACCGGTTCCACAAGAACCGCGAGGCGATGCGCTACCGTCATACGGACATGCTGAGAAAAGCAAAACAGCATCTGACCGAGGAGGACGAACGTGAACCGATCGCATCGGCACTTTACGACAACCTGCGCAAAACGGCGGCAGTCTTTGGTGTCAAGCCGATGACAGGTGAGACACCGCTGGAATACACACAACGGCTCGATCAGCGCTTCAAGGTCAAGGGCGAGGACGGCTCGACCGGCGCGGCAGAAGCGGTTTACGCTTATATTGCCAAGAACGAGTTCGGCGATGTTCTAATCGATGAGGAAGAGTTGTGGGCACTTGCCGACTACATTGTCCGTCTGGAGGATGTCATCCGCGGCGAGGCAGGCTTCTTCATGCGCTTCCGGCTGAAGTATCTGCTTGGTCTGATGGATTAAACTGCATAGGAAAGGGGAGAAACCGCGATGATTTCGGTTTCTCCCCAACTTGTTGGAAACTTATATTACTTGGAACAAATAAAATTTCAGATAATCCGTCTCCGGCACCGTCCAGAGAATCGGATGGTCGGGCGACTGCTGACGCGCCTCGATCTGGCGCAGGGTTACGCGGGCATCATACGCTGCTTCACGCAGCATCCGGCAGAATAACTCTGACGGCATAAAGTGCGAGCAGGATGCCGTCGCAAAATATCCGCCGCGCGGCAGAAGCTGAAGTGCTTTGCGGTTGATCTCGCGGTAGCCGCCGTAGGCGTTGTTCACCGTTCCCGCACTCTTGGTAAAGGCGGGAGGGTCGAGAATGATCATATCATACTTGCGCTGCTTCTTTGCGTTCAGTTCATCCAGATACGCAAAGACATCGGCGCAGATGAAGTCCATGTTGTCAGCAAGTCCGTTTTCCTCGGCGTTGCGGCGCGTCATCGCAATCGCATCGGCGGAAATGTCTACCGCGTCAACGTGGGCAGCGCCTGCCTTTGCCGCATTGAGCGCAAAGGAGCCGGTGTGCGTGAAACAGTCAAGCACCGTGCGTCCGCGCGCCAATTTCGCCGCCGCAAGACGGTTGTACTTCTGGTCAAGGAAAAAGCCTGTCTTCTGTCCGTGCATGAAGTCGACGTGATAGGTAATGCCGTTTTCGCAGATCATCGCTTCCGTCATGGAAGGGTATTCTTCCAGACCGTCACAGTGATAGAAGCCGACATTTTCCTCCATACCCTCGAGTGCGCGGATGGAGACGTTATTGCGTTCGTAGAGGGCTTTGACCGGGACACCCATTTCGCCGAGCACGCGGACAATGGCAGGGAAGATCACATCCTTGCAGAGCTCGATGCCCAGTGAGAGGGTTTCGGTGACCAGTACATCGCCGAAGCGGTCGACCGTGAGTCCGGGGAACTGGTCCGCTTCGCCGAAGATCAGACGGCAGCAGAGGAAATCTGCCTCCGATGCCATGACGGCGCGGCGGTATTCGATGGCGTACCGCACGCGGCGTTCCCAGAAAGCACCGTCAAAGCGGTCGTTTGCATTGGTGGACAGAATGCGGACGCGGATCTTGGATGCGGCGTTGAAGAAGCCTGTGCCGAGATACCGTCCGCGGCGGGAGAAGACATCGCAGAGTGCGCCGTTTTCCGGAACCTCGGGCAGCGTCTTGATATCGGATTCGTAGACCCAGACATGCCCTGCGCGGACGCGCGCCTCACAGCGGTCATCGACGGTCACGGCGGGATAGATTCGTTCAGACATGGTGTAACACCTTTCTTTCAGAGTAGAGTGTGTGAAAACCGAAAAGAAGCCTCCCTCATTGGGGCAGCGCTGTCAACTTAAGATTCGATGATGGCTGCGGTATATGCAGAAGCATCTTTATTACCGTAGGGCGGGGGCTTGTCTCCCGCCGTACCTCAAAATCCGATGACGGAAACAATAGAAAATTTTTAAGTTGACAGTATTGCCCTCATTGAGGGAGGTAGCACGCAGGAAGAGGGCGTTATTTCCATTTCAGCTGTGCACCGCAGCCGGCACAGTATTTGGCTGTGGGCAGGTTGGCGGAGCGGCAGCGCGGGCAGATCAGTGTATGACGGGCATCGGGAAGACGCTGCGGCGGTGTGCGTCGTGCCTGCTTCTTCTGCATGCGCGCTGTGGTGTGCGCTTTTTTGGGCGTCGGGAATTTGCCGTTGGCAAGGGTTGCCAGACGCGTAAAGGCGGGCGACATTTTTTCAAGCCGCAGGAAGAAGTCGCGGCTCGGCTCGGAAAACTCCGCCAGACGCATATACATGTTCACAAAATAGATCGAGAAGAAGGTGTCAACAAAGGCATACTTGATGCAGAGGATCAGCAGAAATGCAAAGATGACGCCGAAATATGCATAAGCACCGAGGCCGATCAGCCCCATCAGAGAATAAAGACCGATGCCGAGTGCCGCAGTCAGAACGGCGATTCCGGCACACATGCCGATGGCGATGTCGGAGGCGCTCTTTGTCAGCTGCTTCCAGTTGATCGCAAAGATCGCACATCCCTCCGAGGCGCTCAGATAGAGCCCCTCATCTCCGCGGAAAAATGTGTATGCCAGACAGGCGTGATTCATGTATGCAAGGTGAATGCGCAGAAACTGCCGTCCCAGCTCGACCATCAGCTTCATGCCCGGAACCTCACCGATCAGTGAGGAGGCACGGGTGAAGATCGTATTCAGCTCGGTGACAGAGCCGGAGATCAGTTTTTTTGCGGTAAAAAAGTTTTTTGGGGTGCGGAATCGCTGGGTGACCAGATCCTGTGACAGGGAAACGGCATTGCGCGGAATGAAGCCGTCGGCGATCGCACCGGTGATGATGGCAATGTGTCCTGCGTCGATGCGGTAACCGACCGCGCGGTACAGCTTGACGCAGAGGAAGACGGACAGCGCTGCCCAGAAAGGGATCAGAATGTAGGACAGCCATGCCGCGGCAAGTGCGGGAAGCCCGACCATGACCACATACAGAAGCGTCGTGATGAGGAGCATACCCAGCCCCAGAAGCAGCTTCATGCGGCGGAACTGCGCCGTCCCCGAATAGATATCCATTGGTTTCAATGCAAAGAACCTCTCTTATGTATGATTTCTTTGGAAAATACGGGTGAATTTTTAATATGCATATAATTATTATACCAAAAATTTGCCGAAAAATCAAGAGGTTTTGCATATCTTTGACCTGCGGTCGGCGGTTTTGAGCGCAAAAATCGCAAAAAGTTACGGTTTCTTCATGATTGTGTATCCGCAAGTGCGGAAAGCATGGCACGGACAACGGCATCCGGGGAGGAATATGCCTCACCGTAGTAGTTGATATAGAGCAGTCGTTTTCCCCATCGGATCAGCACGGTCGGAAACCGCGCGGTGTAGGTGTAGACCTCAATATCTCCTCCGACAGCGGACATGCTGTCAAGGATTTCCGGTGAGAGTGCACGGTATCCGCCGAAATGCTTGTCGTGCTCATCGGAATAACGGTACTGTCTGACGAGCAGAGCGGTGAATTTTTCCGACACCGTTTCGATGTACCGCACGGTCAGGCCGCCGCTGTATGACGTGCCGTCCGGGTAAGCGATTGTACCGTTCTGCAATACCTGCAGATGTACGGGAATGCAGAAGTCCTTACGCTGTCGGATTTCGTTTGTCCAGTCCATGGAGGAATAGGAAAATGTGCTGTCGTCATAGAGATCCTGCATCAGCGCAAATGGCAGACTGTCTTCGTTTCCGGGCAGATCGACGGTGTTTTTCTCATCTGCCGCCTGCAAAAATGCTGCAAAGCCGGAGAGCAGCCATGCGCCGATCAGAAGAAAACTGGCAATGAATGCAATTCTGCGGTGCCATGCGCGGCTGTGCCAGTTACGCTCTGTGCGTACCTCCTCCAGCTCGGATAGGGAGACGGGTTCACCGCGCGCGGCACGGAGAAGACGGCGGCAGAAGGTGTGAAGCGAAACGACATGCTCCACTCCCAGATACAGCGCCCAGAGAATCATGACAGCCGACAGAAAACGGCTGCCGAGTCCCACGCCGAGCACCGCATCCAGCAGCGCATCCGCACCGAACATCATCCTGCCCCAGACAACGGCTAAAATGACAATCCAGATCAGTGAACCGAGTGCGCGCCGCCGTACCTTTTTGTAAGCCGCGGCATGCAGGGCGGGATCGGTGTGCAGCTCCGGGATGTCAGCCGCATCCTCAGGCGAACGGTAGACCGCAAAGTCGCCCCAGATGCCGACAAGCTCCCAGCCGGCGGCGGCACAGATAAGCTGCTTCTCTTCCTCCACACCGCCGTCGTCAAACATCGTCGCGGGCTTTGCGATGTCGAACCGATAGCGATACCGCCGCCGCTCTCCGCGCTCGAAAAACGCAAGTCCGGCAAAGATGAAATCCTGCTCGGGATGTAATCCCACGGCGCTCATGTCCGACAGCCAGCTTTGCGCGGCGTTGATCTCATACGGTCTGCAGGGCGGGATCTGGATTCTGTGCATCTTCATCGGCATACCTCACATCGGATGAAAAAACGGCTTCGGCATCGGCAATACAACGGCGCAGTCGGTCATATTCCCGCTCACACGCCGCCGCACCGGCATCGGTCAGACGGTAGAGCCGCATCCGTCCGACGGCAGACGGATCGTCGACCTCCTCAATGTAGCCGGCATCGCGGAACTTTCCGAGTACGGTATACAGGGTCGCGGGACCGATTTCCACCGTACCGCCGCCGATCACAGCGATCCGTGATGCGATTTCCGTCCCATACATGGCAGGCATACGGTGCATGGACAGAAGGACATAAAACATGGATTCGGTCAACGTACCGAGCGATTTTTTTGGCATATTGATATGCTCCTTCCTTTGATATCGTAACACGATATTGTATAACGATATTATAACACAGATGATTTCCGTTGTCAATAGAAAGCCAAAAAGAAAGAGGATCGCCGCAGGATGAATCTGACAGCGATCCTCAAAGAACCGTTTATGAATGCTTTGCAGTATACCGATACTGATACCGTTCCCCGGGTGCGGCATCGCCGAACTGATAGAAGTCGAGAATGTCAACATCACCCGTTTCGTCTTCCGTGAGACTGTTGTCCGCCCACTTGAAGCGCAGGACAAAGTCATCCCCTGTGATACCGAGTGCGGACCGCGGAATACAGATCTGCAAAACCTTGCCGGAAACTGTATAATCGACTTCTCCGACCTGCTCCCAGTCCCAGCCGCCGCGGCTGCGTTCCAGAACCCCTGCCGTTTCGCGGTTGAGAATGTATTCATAGCCCTCCCACGCATCCGCGTCTTCCGCAGTGTTCAGCAGCAGACGCATCCATGCGGTATCGGTATCCGAGGAGATGTCCTCGGCACATTCGACATAGAAGTAGAGATTGTCTGCATCGTGTGCCGCGCGGGCAAGCACGATGTCATTGCGTCCCGTCGTATTTTCGTAGTGCGTGCCGATGTAGCCGTCGGCATTCCGGTCAAGGGTGTCGCCGATATAGTCGTAGTACACAGCGGGAACAGTCTCCCACCGGGAGAGATCGCCGTGAATGTCGAGCGTGATCGACTCTGATGCTGCAGGAGATGCTTCACAGCCCTTGAAACGGCGGATATAGGACACCATCTGGTTGTAGTAGTGATCCTTAAGAATGCCGGCAGACGGTTCGATGTCGCGGCTGTTGGTCACGTCAAACTGATCGGGGAAGGCGTTTTTGACACCCTGCCATTCCTCAACGCGGCTTGCAATCCATTCGTTCCAGCCGGTGATGAAGATGAATTCGGGATCAACCTCCAGCGCATATTCAAACTGCTCGGCGAAGTTGGCACCCCAAAGCACCGCATCCTCGCGCGTATCGTAGCCCTCCGAGGTGTAGGTGCGTCCGAAGACACCCTCGCCGTTCATCGCGGTAAGTCCTGCCTCGGCGGAATGGTTCTGCGCCACGCCGACGGTCATCTGCTCCGGCGTGCCGTCCTTGTTGTAATAGACCTGCTGCGGATAAACGGACAGCCAGCCCCAGTGGTTTTTGTGCGATGAACCTGCGGTATACGACGGCTGACCCGGGCGGAAGGTGAAGAAGTCGTAGATTTCGCCCTGCAGCGGATCGTTGCGGTCAAGGTCATCGGGATACGCCATAATCAGCGGCTTGCCCTTCCAGTAGAACCACAGATCCTGATATTTGGACTCGCGGTAGATGTCCAGATACAGATTTTCCAGCTGAATGTTCGTGTTTTCTCCTGCCGAGAATGGAAGCAGGAACGCAATCTGCGGTGTTTTGACGCCATCGGCGCGCGCTTCGGCAAATGTTTCCAGAAGCGCGATATAGGACGAACGCCACGTCTGTGTGCCGTTGGTGTTATCAAATATGATAACATCGACACCGGCATCGGCAAGCAGCTCGGCATGACGGCGCAGAACCCACTTGTCCACGGTCGTGTAATAGCCGTACAGCGGCTCGTCCCAGTGGTTGGACTCTCCAAGATTGCCCCAGACGGGATGGTCAACGTCGTTTTTTGCCTCGGGATATTCCGCCATGATCGCGGTGTTGTTGTTTGCCTCGTTGGAGGAGCCGATGACCGCGTGCCATGTCCAGTAGAACAGACCGACAAACCGATCCTCGCGCAGATCCCCTGTCTCCTCGCTTGTCGGCAGAACACGTCCCAGCCCGTCTGTCGCATCCCAGGAGGACGGTGCGGCATCGCGGACATTGAGAATGTGATCGTCCGGGTAAACGACGGGATCGGGCGTCTTGACGACCTTTGACAGATCGACCTGCGATGCACACGGGGTAAACGGCTGCTCCGGCGTCATCGTGAAGTGGATCGATGCCTGAAATTCGCCCGGAAATTCCTGTCCGTTTTTGTAGACCAGACCGCCGGAGACCTCAGAGAAGAAGTTCCAGACACCGACGGCCTGCTCGGTGTCACTGATGAGCAGAAGGTATTCGCCGGCAGGCTGGGCGTCAAACGCAAAGTCAAGCTCTGCGTTGTCGGAATAGTCGATGTATTCCTCGGTCGCAAGTGCGGTGCCGGAAACGGTGAGATCGTAGTTTTTGTCCCATGCATACAGCGTAAAGCACATGGTACCGATGTCATCCGACCAGGACGGACAGCAAACGGTCAGCCGGTCAAACGGCGCACCTACGGAAAAACGGAATCCTGCGGTTTCGCCTTTGGGAACCTGCAGGGCTTCCTTTTCAGCGGCGGCGTCGTACATGTCGCGGTAGGTCGGTGTCCGGCTCTTGATTCCGGCGGGAAGTGTTTCTGCTTCTGTTTCGGCGGTGATGGTCGGTACGGTATCGGCGGTATCGGTGCCGGATGGCGTACCGGTGTCTGTCTGACATGCCGTCAGACAAAGACAGCAGAGCAGCGTCAGAAGCAGGATTTTCAGTAGAATGTTTTTTATTCGCATGGTGTGTACCTCCGGGATGGATTCTGTGATATCCATATTATACCACCAATGGAGTGCAAGTGCAAGAGCAGACGGGAAAATTCCCCGGATCCCCGCGTTTTTCGGTGGGAAATACTTGACAGGGAATGCCGGATATGGTATCATGAATACGAAAAACATCGGTCGGTGAAAGGAGCCATACGCCATGATGACCACAGCCGAAATCAAGACCGCTGCATATGAAAACGGGCGCAATGGGCGCAAATGGGAAGAACGCCATTATCTTTATCACAAGGGATTCCTCGAAACCCGTGGGGAGCCGTTTCACAACCTGCGCCGCGCGAAGATGGATGCGTATATGTTCGATCACTATACCGTGGAGGTCAGCGACTTTGATCTGCTCGTCGGACGGTATTCGCTTACCTATTCCATGACGGAGGAGCAGCGCGCCGAGGTAGGAGATGCACAGCACATCATGGACATCGCCGGCGGATTTCTGTCGGGAGCGAAGACCGCTTCCACCGGACACCGCGTCATCGACTATGAACTGCTTTTGCGCGAGGGTGTCGAGGGTGTACTTGCCCGCGTCAGAGAACACCGCGCCGCACTTGACCTGCATGACCCCGATATGCACACAAAGGACATCACTTATCAGTCGATGGAACTGTCGCTGGAAGGCCTGATCCGCTTCGGTCAGCGAACCTCGGAAACACTCGCCTCCTATGCCGCGCAGACCGGGGACGCAGAACGCCGCGCACAGCTGGAGGTTTTGTCCGATATGTTCACACGCATTCCGGCAAAGCCCGCAAGTACCTTTTATGAGGCAATCCAGAGTATGTGGTTTGTCCAGTTTGCGCTGGCGCTGATTGATGATATCACATTAACCGGACATCCCGACCGCTATCTGTATCCGTATTATATTGCCGATATCGCCGCCGGACGCATCACCAAAGACTTTGCGATGCAGCTGATTGAGCAGTTATACTTCAAGCACAACGAACTTTACGATTCCTGGCCGGCATCGCTGATGGTCGGCGGTGTGGATCGCGCGGGAAAACCCGTCTGGAATGAGCTGACCTATATGTGCATTGAGGCCATCCGTACCACGGGACTCATCAATCCGTCGGTGTCTGTCTGCTATACCGAGGATATGCCCCAGGATTTGCTGCGTCTGTGCATGGAGATCATCGCACAGGGCTACACACGTCCTGCCATCTTCAACGACCGTGTCGTTCAGCGCGGACTGCTGGATGCAGGTGTGTCGGCGGAGGACGCGCGGGAGTATATCCATTCCACCTGCGTTGAAATCACGCCCGTTGCCGCCGCCAATATCCTCGTCGCGACACCGTATGTCAACCTGTGCAAGGCATTTGAATATATCCTTTATGAAAAGCAGAAGCCCTATACCGTCGGCATTCTGAAGGCGCTCGGTCCCGGCTGGGGCGGTGTGCAGCAGAATCCCTATCTGGCACATGATGTCGATTTTTCGCTTGACGATCTTGACACGTGGGACAAATTCCTGTCGCTGTTCAAAACCGTCATCGCGGAGATCATCGCATCGCACGTCGGTGGTGTGCTGTGGCTGACGGAGATGCGCCGCAGATACACGGCATCGCCTCTGGCAAGCGCGTTTCTGAACGACTGTATCGCAAGCGGTACCGATGCCGGTGCCGGCGGTGCAAGATATAACTTCAATTACCCGAATTTCCCCGGTATCATCAATGTCATTGACTCGCTGTCGTCCATCCGTCAGCTGGTATACGAGGAAAAGCGTCTCACCCTGCGCGATCTTGCGCGGATGTGCCAAACCGACTTTGCAGACGATGAGGCAATGCGCCAGTATATCCTCAACCGCACGGCAAAATTCGGCAACAACGA
>JAFTLK010000321.1 GCA_017455975.1 Clostridia bacterium
TCATTGCCGCACAGTTCCATACCTCCGTTGACGTTCTGCTCGGATGCCGCCGGACAGAGGAAGAACAGACCATGCAGGATATGAAAGCCGCACTCATCAGCGCCGGCGAATACGGAACGGATGCAGAATACCTTGCCTGTGCGCGCCGTGCCGCCGCACGGTTCCCGACCGAGGAATTTTTTCGCTCGGAGCTTGCGTGTGCCCTCTCCCGCACGATCTGGGAGGAGCACCCCGACGAGGACGCCATGCGCGAAGCGGAGGGCATCTGGCAGGCGCTGCTCTCACAGACCCGTGACGACCGCATCCGTTATGACTGTATTGAGGGGCTTGTCACCCTCTATGCCCGCGGCTGTCATGATCCCGATCGCGCACGCACGATGTGTGAGCGTCTGCCGAAAATGAAATACTGCCGTGAATTTCTTCTCTCACAGGGCATCGGCGACGGACGCACCGCCGAATACATTCAGGACGAGATTGATAAGCTGACCGACTGTCTCGGATGTGCCATCCACAACCTTGTCCTGTCCGAGGATCTGCCCAATGACCCCGGGACATGGGAGCGCAAGATCGACATGATGCGCACATCCAACAAGCTGTATGAGACGATCTACGGTGAGGACATGATGTTCCACCACAACCGTCTGTCGTTCGGGCATTGGATCATCTCCACCTACGAAATGTCGCTCGGACGGGAGGACGATGCCATGACCTCCCTTGAGAAGATGGCCGATCACGCCGTCGCGTATGATATCTCCTACCGCGACGACCACGGCAAAACGTATTCCTCGCCTTATGTCAATACTGTCGTCTACCCCGTGCCCGGTGATCCCGATTTTCATGAGCTGCACGAGCACTCCAATTCCCATTTCCTGCTCGAAAAGCTGCAGAATCCACGCTATGATCCGATCCGCGAGACCGAGCGGTTTCAGTCTGTGCTTGCCCGTCTGCGGGAATATGACCGATAATGCAATCGAAAAGTGCGTACCCGCAAAAGAGTACGCACTTTTTTGTTTTCAGCAAATTTTACAGCCCCGAGAACACGCGGATGGCATTTTCCACGTCGATGCGCATACCCTCCGTTGCTGCTTTCACAATGTCATGATACTGGGTGAAGGTCTTGCCCATGATCGCTTCGGCACCCGCCTTGGACATGTAGGTGTAGTAGTTGATCTTGGAAATACCAAGCGAGATAACGCGGCGGTAGTCCTCGACGGACACACCGGAGCCGCCGTGCATGACGAGCGGAACGGAAACGAGTGCATTGATCTTCGCAAGACGGTCAAAGTCGAGCTTCGGCTCTTTAAGATACATGCCGTGCACCGTACCGAACGCGCATGCAAGCGCGTCAATGCCGGTCTCCGCGACAAACTTCACCGCCATATCGGGATCGGTATAGATGGATTCGGGATTGTCCATATCCTGTGCATTGCCGCCCTCGCGCGCACCCATCGATCCGATCTCCGCCTCGACAGAAGCGCCGGTTTCGGCAGCCATACGAACCGCTTCCTTTGTCTTTTCAAAGTTTTCTTCATGGGACAGCGCAGAGCCGTCGAACATGACACCGGTAAAGCCGAGCTCCAGACCGCGCTTGATATAGTCAAGGTCGGTGCCGTGGTCAAGGTGGACACAGACGGGAACGTTGGCTTTCTTTGCCGCCGCCAGCATGATCGGTGCGACCTCCTCCATCGTGCAAAGCCCCATCTCCTCATGCACCTGTGCGTGCATCAGAATAACGGGCTGGCCGAGCGCTTCCGCTGCCGCGATGATCGCGCGCAGAGAAGCCAGATTCGGGGTGTTGAACGAGCCGACGGCGATCTTTTTCTCCTCGGCAATGGCAAGAATTTCTTTTAATGTAACAAGCATGGGGATTCTCCTTTTTTATCTTCATTTGAAAATTTTACTGTTTCAACGCACTGCGCGGGTCACGCAGGGTCAGCTCATGCACAAGCGGAATACCGAACTGCTCCGCATATCGGAAGCCGCGCTCAATCACCGCAGGATCGGTGAGCATTTCCGGGTAATGTGCATCACAGCCGATGACGGCACTGCAGCCGACCTCCGCGGCAATGCGCCAGAACCGATCACACGGGTATGCGCGTCCGCCGCCGAGTCCGAGCAGGTTGATCTCCAGCGGAATGTGCATATCGCGCGCACATTCGCACAGACGGACAATGTGCCGACGGTAGATGTCGTCATCTCCGGTAAAGTACATCAGATCGGGGTGTGCAACACAGGAAAAGGCACCGGTCTGCATTCCCGATACGACGCGGTCAACATACATGCCGAGCTTCCACTCCTCGTCGGTCGTCGCACCGGAGTATCCGTCCGAGCGGTTTTTCGGCCGTTCCACGGGATATTCGTTTTCCAGAAAGTGCTGACCGAGAATCAGATAGTCCACAGGATAACGGCAGATCGATGCAAGACTGCGCGCAAAGTACCGCGGGTAATACTCCATCTCATAGCCGATGAGAATTTCTATTTCGCCGGCGTATTGCCGCTTCAGTTTATCAAGCGTCACAGCGTATTCTTCCGTCTGCTCCGGCAGCATACGGAAATCGGAAATATATCCATCGTCGAACAGCATCGGTGCATGGTCGGAAAAGCCGAGAGTGTGCATCCCGGCGTTGCGTGCCGTCTCAATGTAGTCAATCTCCTCCCCCGATGCATGGTGACAGCGCGGGGTATGCGTGTGATAGTTCGCGGAAAGGAGCACAGCTTCTGTCTTCTGTTTCAAAAATAACACTCCAATCGGATCATTTGGGAATGATTCTGTTATTATTTTACAATGGAATCCCGCCCCTGTCAAGGCAAAATCAAAATTTTCCCGGTGCATACATAAGTTTTACATCTTTGGCGTATAATTCTTTGATATTTTTTAGACAAAAGACTTGCGAAAAATCAGAATATGTGATATAATGTAGCATGGTATAAAATGATATCTGAAAATGCCGCCAAAACGGCAGATCAGATCTCATCCACAACATTTTTAAGGAGGATATGATCCATGCAAAAGAAAATCAGCAGCAATCCTTTCAACGGTACGCCCGAACAGGAAGCAAAGCTGCAGGAAGTCATCGCCGCACACAAGCATGACAAGAGCTACCTGATGGCAGTTATGCAGCATGCTCAGGAAATCTACGGCTATCTTCCCATGGAAGTACAGAACATGATTGCGGAAGGAATGGAAGTACCGCTGGAAAAGGTCTTCGGCGTCGCTACCTTCTACGCACAGTTCTCTCTCACCCAGAAGGGTCAGTACCACATCGCAGTATGTCTCGGTACTGCCTGCTACGTCAAGGGCTCCGGCCTCATCTTCGATGCACTCCAGAAGGAACTGGGCATCGGCGGTGACGAATGCACCGAAGACGGCAAGTACTCCCTCGCTGCAACCCGCTGCATCGGCGCCTGCGGTCTGGCACCCGTTCTTACCGTCAATGACGAAGTTTACGGCAGACTGACCGACAAGGATGTCCCCGGCATTCTTGCAAAGTATAAATAATTCCTCACAACCGTTTGGTGTGAAGAACACCGGAATATGGAGAAGCTATGAAAATCAGTGAGATCAAAGATCTTCTTGACGCGGAAGTGCTTTGCGGCGAGGATCAGATGGACCGTGAGGTCTCCTCTGCCTGCTGCAGCGACATGATGAGCGATGTGCTTGCGTACGTCAAGGATCAGGGGGTGCTTTTGACCGGGCTCTGCAATGCACAGGTCATCCGTACCGCCAATATGATGGATATGCACTGCGTGATTTTTGTCCGCTCCAAAAAGCCGACCGATGATATGATCGCGCTGGCAGAGGAATGCGGAATTGCCGTTATGAGCAGCCGCGTCAGAGCGTATGTCGCCTGCGGCAAGCTCTGGCAGGCAGGTCTGACAAGCAACACGGAGGATCATGATGTCTGAAGCAGTAAAATTCCATTTCGACGTTGATGGCTCTGACTTTTCGTCGGCAGGCGCCGCGTCCGTTATGGTCAAGAAAAAGCTGCGGCAGCTCGGATATCCGCCGGAGGTCATACGCAAAGTCTCCATAGCAATGTACGAGGGCGAGATCAATATGGTCATCCACGCAAACGGCGGTGCCGCAGACGTGGAGGTATACGATGACGAGATCGTCATCATCCTGTCCGATACCGGACCCGGTATTCCGGATGTCGAGCTTGCGATGCAGGAGGGCTTCTCCACCGCACGCGACAATATCCGCAACCTCGGCTTCGGCGCGGGCATGGGACTTCCGAACATGAAGAAGTATACCGACTCCATGGAGATCGATACCCGCATCGGTGAGGGCACCACGATTACCATGCGTGTTTCGCTCTGACCGAACGACCGTCTAACAAACGTATCGAGGTGTGTATGAAAACAGATTACAAGCATTCTGTCTCGCTTGTCGTTGACAAGTGCAGAGGATGCACAACCTGTCTGAAGCGCTGCCCGACCGAGGCCATCCGTATCCGTGACGGACACGCGGTGATCAACCCGGCACGCTGCATCGACTGCGGGGAATGCATCAAGGTCTGTCCCTACAAGGCGAAGAAGGCGACGCATGATGATCTGTCCGTCCTCGGTAAGTACAAGTACACGATCGCGCTCCCCGCGCCTTCGCTGTACGGACAGTTCGACAATCTCGACAATATCGGCTACATCATCCGCGGTCTGCGCGATATCGGCTTCGACGCTGTGTTCGAGGTCGCATGCGCAGCGGAACTGGTAACCGCATACACAAGACACTATATCAAGCGGGAGGGCATCCCCAAACCCGTCATCAGCTCGGCCTGCCCGACCATGACGCGCCTCATCAGCATGAATTACCCCTCACTCTGTGAGAACATCCTGCCGATTTTGCCGCCGGTCGACATCGCTGCGTATCTGGCGCGCAATTACGCGCACGAAACGCATCCGGAGCTGTCGGATGAGGAGATCGGTATCATCTTCATTTCTCCCTGCCCCGCAAAGGTCAGCTATGTCCGCAATTCGTTTGCCGGTGAGCGCAATTACATCTCCGCAACCGTTTCGGTGCGCGACGTGTATTTTGCCCTGCTCGATGTCATGGATAAACGTGCGGATGAACCGCTGGATACCACCGAATCCGGTATGATCGGCATCGGCTGGGCATCCACGGGCGGTGAATCCTCAGCTATCCTCAACGAGAACTATCTCGCCGCCGACGGAATTGAAAACTGTATCCGTGTCCTCGACCAGATCGACAATTCGGATATCACCAACCTTGATTTCATCGAGCTCAACGCCTGCTCCGGCGGCTGTGTGGGCGGGGCGATGACCGTCGCCAATCCCTACATCGCACAGGCAAGACTCAAATCGCTCAAACGATATCTTCCCGTTTCCCCGAACCGACCAGCCGGCGAATGGATCCCCGACGAATTTTTCAACGAAAAAGGCGTCGAGTACAATCCCTATGCGCGCCTGTCCTCCGACAGACGGGAGGCCATGCGGATGATGGGTGAGATCGAGGAGATCACAAAGTGTCTGCCCGGTATCGACTGCGGTTCCTGCGGTGCTCCGACCTGTATGGCATTTGCCGAGGATATTGTCAAAAACGAAACCAATGCGGATGAATGTACGGTGATCATGCGTGAGCTTTTCCATGAATATCTGCAGGAAAAGAAGCACGCATCCATCCTTGAACGCTTCAAATCCGCACAAAAACAGGAAAAAGAAACCGGAGGCGACGCAACATGACTGTAAAAGAAGCAGCTGCCGCGCTGCAGCTTTCCCTGCTCTGCGGGGATGACAGCCGCGAGATCACCGGCGTTTACGTCGGAGACCTGCTCAGCCGCTGTATGAGCCGCGTTGAGGAGGGCGACCTCTGGATTACCATTATGGCGAATATCAATGCCGTCGCCGTTGCGGCACTGACGGATCCCGCACTTATCGTCTTCTGTGAGGACGTGGAGATCGGGGATGATGTGCTTGCAAAAGCCTCGGAAAACGGCATTGCGATCGCACGCAGCGCACAGGATGCATATGCCCTGTGTGTCGCATATGCGAGCATCGGCGGAGCCGCGTCATGAGCCGCTATCTGACCGATCTGCACATTCATTCGTGTCTCTCTCCATGCGGGGATGACGACATGACCCCCGGCAACATCGCCGGCATGGCCACACTCAACGGCCTGCAGATCGTCGCACTCACAGACCACAATACCGCCAAAAACTGTCCGGCCTTTTTCCGTGCGGCAAAGGGCTTCGGACTGATCCCGATCGCAGGCATGGAGCTGACGACCGCCGAGGATATCCACGCCGTCTGTCTGTTCCGCACATTGGAGGCAGCACTTGATTTCGACCGATTTGTCGAATCCCGCCGCTTCCCGATCAAAAACAAGCCCGCGATCTTCGGACGTCAGCTTCTGATCGGAGACGATGACGAGATCGTCGGTGAGGAGGAGATCCTGCTCATCAACGCCGTCAACATTTCTCTCGAGGAAGCATACCGTGAGGTTCACGCCCGCGACGGTGTCTGCTATCCGGCACACATCGACCGCAGTGCCAACGGCATCATCGCCATGCTCGGCGATTTCCCGCCGGAGCCTGCGTTTACCGCGTTTGAACTGAACGACGCCGCATCGCACGGCGCATGCATGACCCGCCATCCGATCCTGTCGGAGCGCGCACTCGTCCATGTCGCCGCATCGGATGCACACTATCTGACGGATATCGCCGAGGAGGGCTTCCCCGTCGAGCTGGATGACGAACCGTATTCATCGGCCCTCGTTACCAACCGTCTGATCGATTATCTTGCAAAAACTTAAAGGAGAGAACCGGAATGGATGAGCTTTCCCTGTATGTACTCGATATCACCATGAATTCCGTTCGCGCAGGTGCTGATGCGATTTCCGTCACGATCTGCGAGGAGGGTGATTGGCTTGATTTCACCGTTACCGATAACGGCTGCGGCATGACAGAAGAACAGGTGAAAAAGCTGACAGATCCGTTCTTCACCACACGCAAAACCCGAAAGGTGGGGCTCGGCATCCCGTTTCTGACGATGCTTGCCGAGATGACCGGCGGCTTTGTCCGCATCACATCTACCCACGAATCGGTAAGTGATGACCACGGAACCACAACCCATGCACGCTTCGGACGGAATCACATCGATTTTATCCCCCTCGGCGACATGATCGAGACGGTGCTGACCCTCATTCAGGGGTCGCCCGACATCAATTTCACCTATACGCACAAAACGGATGGCGGTACGGTTTATCTGTCGTGTGCCGAGCTGCGTGAAATTCTTGAGGATGTTCCGCTGAACGAACCGGAGGTCCTTGCGTGGATCCGTGAAAATCTCCGTGAACAGTATGATGCAGCATCCGCATCTTAACCGTTTGTGATCCATTAAATTTCAATAGAAGGAAGGAATATTACCATGAAGTCACTTGAAGAGCTGAAGGCGATCAAGGCGAAAATGCAGGACAAGGTCACCCTGCGTACTTCCAGCGCACAGACCCGCGTTGTTGTCGGTATGGCAACCTGCGGTATCGCAGCTGGTGCACGTCCCGTTCTGGCCGCATTTGTCGAAGGTATCAATGAAGCAGGTCTTTCCGATAACGTTATCGTTACCCAGACCGGCTGCATCGGTATCTGCCAGTATGAACCCGTTGTTGAAGTTTTCAACGGCGAAGAAAAGGTTACCTACGTCAAGATGACCGCTGAACGTGCTAAGGAAGTTATCGAAAAGCACATCAAGGGCGGCAAAGTTGTCACCGAATACACCATCGGCGATACTGCAAAATAATCAGGAGGAAAGATACCAATGATTCGTTCACACGTTCTTATCTGCGGCGGTACCGGCTGTACTTCGTCCGGCAGTATCGCGCTTCGTGACACGCTCGCAGCTGAACTGCAGGCAAAGGGTCTTGAAAATGAAGTCAAGATCGTTATGACCGGTTGTTTCGGTCTCTGCGCGCTCGGTCCGATCATGATCATTTATCCCGAGGGAACCTTCTACTCCATGGTCAAGAAGGAAGACATTCCCGAAATCGTTGAAGAGCACCTGCTCAAGGGTCGTATCGTCGAACGCCTTGTTTACACCGATACCGGTGAAGAAAAGGTTGAAGATCCCGCGACCGTTTCCCTTAACGACACTGCTTTCTACAAGAAGCAGAAGCGTATTGCGCTCCGCAACTGCGGTGTCATCAACCCGGAAGACATCGATGAGTACATCGCACGTGACGGTTACTTCGCACTCGAAAAGGTCCTCACCAAGATGAGCCCCGACGATGTTATCAATGAGATCCTCGCATCCGGTCTTCGCGGACGCGGCGGCGGCGGCTTCCCGACCGGCCGTAAGTGGGCATTCACCAA
>JAFTLK010000322.1 GCA_017455975.1 Clostridia bacterium
GACCCGCCTGACACCGCTGTTCCTCGTAATCTGTGCCCTCCTGTCCTTGCTTGCCGCCATGCACGTCATCAATAAGAACTCCAATCCCGCCATCAAGATCGCATGGCTGATTCCGCTGTTCACTCTGCCGATTTTCGGCGGACTGCTGTATCTGATGTTCGGCTATCGCCGCGTCAACCGCCGCCTGACCGCCGTCACCGAGGATATCCGCGCTGATTACCGCACCGCCGGCGGCACCGAGGCTCTCCCTGTCACCGGTGCTCCTGTCCCCGTCGATGAGGACACCGTTGCCGCACAGGCCCCCCGTGATGCGGCACTGCAGTCCGCCTATATCGCGCGCGCGTCCGGCTGTCTGCCGTTTTCGGGCACCGATACGACGTACTATCCGTCCGGCACCGCACTGTTCGGCGACCTGTGTGAGGCACTGCGATCCGCAAAACGCTATATCTTCCTCGAATATTTTATCATTGAGGAGGGTGTTTTCTGGGACACGGTGCTGGACATTCTGACCGAGCGTGTAGCCGCCGGGGTCGAGGTCCGCGTCATGTATGACGACTTCGGCTCGATGCTGACCCTGCCGCTCAACTACGAACGGTTCCTGCGCGAGCGCGGCATCCGGGCACACGTGTTCAATCCGTTCAATACCGTCCTCTCCCCGCGTCCGAACAACCGCGACCACAGAAAGATTACCGTCGTCGACGGAGTCGTCGCGTTTCTCGGCGGCATCAATCTGGCAGACGAATATATCGGCGTCTATGAAAAGCACGGACAGTGGAAGGATACCGCCGTGCGGCTGACGGGAGACGGCGCATGGGGTGTTGCCATACAGTTCCTCGCCGTCTGGGATGCCGATACCAAGAGCGGCACCGATCTGCAGCTGTACTGCCCGCAAAAAAGCAATGCTCCCGCCGTCGAAAACGGGATTGTCCAGCCGTATACCGATATCCCGATGGACAATGAGCAGGTCGGCGAGACGGTCTATTTCCAGATGATCACACGCGCCGAGCGGTATATCTATATCACAACGCCGTATCTGATCATCGACCATGAGCTGCTCGTTGCCCTGCAGACCGCCGCAAAGAGCGGTGTCGATGTCCGCATCGTCACCCCGCACATCCCCGACAAAAAATCGGTCTTTCTCCTGACGCGCTCCTACTATAAACCGCTGCTCGATGCCGGCGTGAAAATCTATGAGTACACCCCCGGCTTCATCCACGCAAAATCCATGGTCACCGATGACCGCTTCGCCGTTGTCGGCTCGATCAACCTCGACTACCGTTCCCTCTATCTGCATCTGGAAAACGCCGTCTGGATGTACAATACCACCGCCGTCGCCGATGTCCGCGACGATATCCTCGATACCATCGCACAGTCCGAGGAGGTCCACGAGGATGTCCTCGGCAAAATGACACTCGGCCGCCGGCTCTGGCTGTCGATTCTGCGCACCTTCGCGCCGCTGATGTAATAAAAACAGGAAAGCAGCGGCATTGTTTTTGCGGGGGATGGCGATGCTCGCATCTTTGCCTTCCCTGGCGAGGGAGAGGTGCGAACCACATCCGCCTGCGTATCCCATCACCATCATCCCACCGCATACAAAACAAGAGAACCGATCGGCAACCCCATGCCCACGGTTCTCTTTTTTATCCATTTATCCTTTTTTTCCGTTCGCTTCGGTCATAAACTGCACACCCAGCTGCACGCCGCGGCGAAAGGCTATCAATTCCATTGTCGCCTGATGATCGACAGCCTTGCTGTTGTAATCGATATACAGTGCTTTCTGTTCTTCGTTCAGCGAATTGACCAGTGCAAGCTCGGCATCCAAAAGTGCATCCATCGTTTTCAGACCTTCGGGATCAACGTCCCCCGAATGTTCATTCAGATAAAATCCCCAGAGTTTTTCCAATAAAGACGGCATAATCGTTCTCCTTTTGATACATCCTTTTGGATGTGTTTTTTATATTATAACAGCTAATTAGCTGTATGTCAAGTACATCTGATAAGATGTATGTTATAATATAAAAAACAGGAATGAATAGGAGGCGAGGATGTAATGGTGGAACAGCGATTGTATAAACGCCTGAAAGATATGCGTGAAGATCATGATCTTTCACAGGCCGCGGTTGCCAAAATTCTGCAAACCAATCAGCAACAAATCAGCCGTTGGGAAACCGGCACCCAAATGATGGGCGTCGACAAATACGTCATCCTCGCGCAGTATTATAACGTCTCCGTCGATTATCTGCTCGGTCTGATCGATAAGCCGAAAAAATTATATGAATGACAATGCCGCAGGTCACAGCGTACCGGCGGCATTTGTTTTTGCCGGGTGATGGCGCTGCTCGTATCTTTGCCTTCCCTGGCGAGGGAAGGTGGCAAATTCCCATGGGGAATTTGACGGATGAGTCGTTCTTTGTTACTATTCCGTTTCGCGATATTTTCTATATCGAAATATCCGTAGGTTCTCGTTGCGTTATGTTGTACAGCAATGCAGCCGCCATTACGACTCGAATCCGTAGAAGATGCTTATGGCATCTTCTGTCGTGCGCATACAAAAACATAATCACCACCATCATCAAAACCGAAACAAACCTTACTTCATGTGCGCATTTCCCGGTTGTGCTTTTTCTTCCGCCATTTATACACATTTATTCCCGTTTTATATTGACATTTATGCACGTTTATGATATAATATGGGCACAAACGGGAAACAAATCATCAACCATTCCATACCAAGAAAGGAGTACCCCATGTTTTTAGAAGAACGTCACAAGGAAATCTTGCGCCTGCTCGAGGAAAAAGGCTCGATCCGCACATCCGACATTCAGCGGAAATTCTCGGTCGGTTATGACACCGCCAAGCGCGATCTGCGGCTGCTCGAAGAACAGAAGCTGCTCAAACGCACCCACGGCGGCGCGATGGCAATGAAAACCGTCGCGTTCGGCAAGCCTGCCGGCGTCACCTGCGCCAACTTCAGCGAAATCAAGCCCAATTATCTTGCCATTGCCGAGCAGGCACTTTCGATGCTCTCCGACCGCGATGTCATCTTCATCACGGCGGCAACCGTCGGCTACTTCATGGCACAACGGCTGCCGGAGCATCTTTCTCTGCGCGTCGTCACCAACTCCACCGTCATGGCAGAGGAGCTGCGCAAAAAGCCGAACGTCTCCGTCATCATGCTCGGCGGTGAGATGGACGCAAAGGGCAACTGCTACGATGCATTCGCCGTCGATATGATCCGCCAGCTTCGCTTTGATAAGTGCTTTCTGACCTCCGCGGCGATCTCCCCCGACTTCGGACTGTCCATTCAGAAGAGCGGCGCAATCCCGTTCTGGAATGCCGTCATCGATGCATCCAGACAGTCCATCGGACTGTACCCGACCGAGAAGATCGGCTTTGACTCCATCGTCCGCATCTGTCCCGCATCCCGTCTGCACACCCTCATCACCGACGATGAAATTGCCGAGGGGGATCTCGGCGCGTTTGAGGAGCTGGGCATTGAGGTCGTCGTGACAACGCCTGAAAAAAATGGGGATGAGGAATGAGGGCAAATCAAGCTTCTGGGTTAGAACGTGTTTTGGTTGACAGACAAGGTGATGGTTCGCACGAATGAACCTTCTCCCAGGAGAAGGTTTAAGCGGTGCGCATCCAATCTTATACTCCAACCATAACCGCATCACACCACGAAAACGACAAAAAAACCACCCGACCTTCATAGCCGGGTGGTTCTTGTTATTCTCAATAATTTTCTGCGTGTACTTCAAAGTAGCTCTGCGGATGTGCGCAGGTGGGACACAGCTCAGGGGCGTTGGTGCCGACGACGATGTGACCGCAGTTGCGGCATTCCCAGACCTTGACCTCGCTCTTGGCAAAGACAGCGGCGGTCTCGACGTTCTTCAGCAGCGCGCGGTAGCGTTCCTCATGGTGGCGTTCGATTTCCGCAACGAGACGGAACTTGGCAGCAAGCTCGGTGAAGCCTTCTGCTTCTGCATCCTTTGCAAATCCGTCGTACATGTCGGTCCACTCGTAGTTTTCGCCCTCTGCCGCATGGAGCAGGTTTTCGGCGGTGTCACCGATGCCCGACAGCTCCTTGAACCACAGCTTTGCGTGTTCCTTTTCGTTGTCGGCGGTCTTCAGAAACAGTGCGGAGATCTGCTCGTAGCCCTCCTTCTTTGCGACAGACGCAAAGTAGGTGTACTTGTTTCTCGCCTGCGATTCGCCTGCAAACGCCGCTTCCAGATTCTTTTCGGTTTTGGTGCCGACGTACTTGTGCGCAAGCGGCTCGAGCTTGTCACCCTTCTGCTTGCAGCGCGGGCAGACCGCTTCTTCTCCGTCCGCGACGGTAAAGACTTCGCCGCAGACCTTGCACTTGTAGGTTTTCATGGTAGTATCCTCCTGTGTGATAAATATTTCGTATTCATTATACACCAAATCAAAGAGAATGTCAAGCACAATCTGTCGGATGAAGCATCACGGGTTCTGCTTTTTCAGAACAAGAATCAGCAGCAGCCCAAACCCGACACTGACCGCCCAGAACACCCCGAACAGCCCGAGGTTCAGCGACTGAAACTCCGATGCGTGGAAATCCGGTACAACAATGCCAAGCCTGCCGCCGAACAGACAGCGAATCAGAAACACCATTGCCGCCGCCAGACTTGCCATATGGCAAAGAAACAGCCACAGCGCCCGACGGTGACGGTACAGCAGCAGAACGCCGATGACCAGCGCCGCCAGTCCGACAACCGATACCCCGCCGATAAACAAAGGCATGACTTCCTCCTCAAAGGGGATGTTGTACTGTCTTATCATGGGAGACTCCTTTCCGGGTCAGAAGCTTAATTGACCGCAGAAAATGCATCAATGGTCGCCTGAACGTCCTTTTCCACCTTCTTGGAAATGCTTTCGAGCTTGGACGCAATGCTGTCCTTTCTTTCGTTGAGGAGGTTCATCGTATCGTTGAGCGTATTGCCCCAGTTGAAGAAGTAGCCGACGTCAAAGACCTGGCTGTCGAAAATCAGCTGCAGCATTTCCGCACTGTCTGCGTCACGCACGGACTTGACCATGACAAGGTTGTCAAGGAAGACAGGAGAAAGCTCCTGCTTGCCGTATGCCGCCATGGCTTCCAGAATCAGACCGGAACGGTCAGGATTGACAACGGTCATCGGAACGGACATCAGAGAGGTCGAGTACGCATTTGCCTCGGAGTAGTAGCGATCCTGATCCTCGGAATACTTCGGCATGGGAATGACACCGAAATCGACATCCGATGAACGCTGACCGATGATCGAGGAAACCATACCCCAGTAGTACAGCGCATTGCCTGCACCCCAGTGGTTATAGCCGCCGTTCTGTGCATCAAACTTCTGGTTGTAGGAGTACTGCTTGTCAACGAGCTGCAGAACCTTAGCGTATGCATCAATGAAGAACGGGTCGGTTGCCGTATAGGTCGGCACGCCGTCCGCATCGGTCTTACCGACGGTCGCACCGGTACCGAGCATCATCGAGAAGATCGCATCCTGCCAGAACGTGAAGCCCCAGCGGTCAAATTCGTCCTGCTTGCCGTTACCGTCGATGTCGCCCGTAACCGCCTTGCAGTTTTCAATCATCTTGTCCATGGTCCACTTGCCGTCTCTGACATCGTCGTAGGGATTGTCGAGGTCAAACTCCTCAATGAGTTTCTTGTTGAAGAGCAGCACAGAGATGCAGCGGTCGTCACCCGTGGTAATGTCGCCGGAGCAGAAGTAGACGCAGTCATAGAAGGACAGCGATTCCTTTGCATTCTGGTTCCACCACGGCTGGTCGAGGTTGATGTATTTGATATCATTCATATCGAGCAGATAACCGGAAGCCGCCAGACCTGCCTGACAGTAGGGCGAGGTGTTGATGGCATCGAATGCATTGTCGCCCGCCATCATCAGCTTGGTCAGCGTCGTGTACATTTCGCTGCCCGTGTTCGTTGTTCCGGACTCGCCGCACCACATCAGCTCAAGATCCACATTATACGTGTTTTCAATGTAGTCCATGCGGGCATAGACCGCGTCGTCGACCGGGTCACCCGTGGTGGCATCGATGGTAAAGTCGTTGTTGTAGTCCTGACCGCGCATAGCGAAGGTAAAGATTTCGCCGCCGAAGTCCATATCGGGCAGCTGCGGGTCGTAGATTTCCTTGGTGTCGGCGGTCTCTGTCACCGCGGTATCGGCGTTTGTTTCGTCTCCGGTGGCTGCGGGCTGTTTCGCATCATTGCCGCAGGAGGCGATCAGCGGCAGAAGCATGGCTGCGGCGAGCAGCAGAAGATGTGCGCGTTTGTTTGTTTTCATAGAAAATTTTCCTTTCTTTATTGCTGTTGTTTTTGTATCAGATCTCACATACATCACACCAGTTGATATAGGCGTGATCGAACTCGTCAAAACGGATGGGCAGAACGATATACGATGAGGTAAAATATTTGTCTCCGTTTCCTCCCCAGCGATCTCCGAAATACAGGAATACTGTTTCGCCGTTTTCCTTTACATAAGGCAGGACAAACGAGGGCTGGGAGTCAAATGTGGTTTTATCGCCGAAGGGATGATTGAGCGACCAGCGGCCGTTTAACTTGTGCGCGGTTGCACAGGTACCCTGATTGGGCGCCCAGCCGGTGCACCACGAGGACAGCAGGTAATACTTTCCGTTGTTGCGGCGATAGAACAGCGCCGGCGCTTCACGGAATTCGCCCTGAAACAGCGTATGCACCTGCCGGTCGACATTCATATAGTCCTCGGTCAGGCGGTATACTGCAAGATCGGCGTTGTCGCGCGATGCGGAAATGAAATACGCATCGTTTTCATTGTCAATAAACAGCGTACAGTCGCGGGACATATTGCCGTAAGGATTGAAGCTGCCGTGGTAGACAAAGTCGCCGTCGGGGGTATCGCAGGTGGCGATGCAGGCACGCGCATCGAGGTAGTTCTCCCCGTTTTCGTAGTGCGCCCACATGACGAATTTCTTTGTCTTTGCGTTGTACAGGACCTTCGGGCGCTCGATGTTGACCTTTTTCTTCTTTCCGTCCGCTTCCCGGAACAGAGCAAGATCGGTGCGGACGCGATATCCCTCACAGGGCGAGTTCACTGTCAGCACATGCCGGCGGAAGTCCCAATCAACAAGGTTTTTGGAACGGTAGACCGAGACATAGATATCGTCACGCCGATCCTCGCCGTACCAGTAGTAATAGCCGTCATGCACAAGCATATGTCCGCCGTGCGCGTGAATGGGATTGCCGTCTGTGTCGCGCCAGAGTGTACCGTTGGGCTGCAGTTTTGTCATGTCGTTCACCGTAACTTTCCGTTTATAAAGTTTCCTTTCTTTGTTTTTCCCTGTTCCGGATGCCGGGGTGGGAGCCGTTCAGCATGTCTTTGACCGCTATCCGCCGGAACAAAATCTATCTGTTTTTATCATATCACAAAAACGCAAAAAATGCAAGAGTCCAAGCGTCAAATCATGTCCGAATTGTTAAAAAAATACAACTTTCAAAAAAACTCTTGCAAAATCAGCGGATTTCGTATATAATATATGCTGTGGGAAATTGGATATTAAAAATCCGACTTTCAAAACAACGACCAACGAAATCAATAATAATTCAAAGGAGATAAACAACATGACCAACAATAAGCATGTCCTGTCCTGGATCGAAGAAATGGCCGCTCTCGTCAACCCGACCGAGATCGTCTGGATCGACGGCTCCGAAGAACAGGCGGAAGCTCTTCGCGCAGAAGCTTGCTCCACCGGCGAGCTCGTTAAGCTCAACCAGGATCTTCTCCCCGGCTGTTATCTGCACAGAACCGCTGTCAACGACGTTGCCCGCGTCGAGGGCAGAACCTTTATCTGCACCTCCAAGAAGGAAGATGCAGGCAACATCAACAACTGGATGGATCCCAAGGAATGCTACGAAACGCTGAACAAGCTGTATAAGAACGCTTATGCAGGCAAGAAGATGTACGTCATTCCCTACTCCATGGGCGTTGTCGGCTCCGACTTCGCAAAGATCGGTATCGAGCTGACCGACTCCATCTACGTCGTTCTGAACATGCTCATCATGACCCGCGTCGGCAAGAACGTCATTGATGCCCTCGGTGATTCCCCCGACTATATCAAGGGTCTTCATGCAGTTGCTGACTGCGACGAGTCCAAGCGTTATATCTGCCACTTCCCGGAAGACAACACCATCTGCTCTGTCAACTCCGGCTACGGCGGAAACGTTCTGCTCGGCAAGAAGTGCTTTGCACTCCGTATCGCATCCTACCTCGGCCGCAAGGAAGGCTGGATGGCTGAACACATGCTGATCCTCGGCGTCGAATATCCGAACGGCGATGTCAAGTATGTTTCCGCTGCATTCCCGTCTGCATGCGGTAAGACCAACCTCGCAATGCTCATTCCTCCGAAGGCATTCAAGGAAGCAGGCTACAAGGTCTGGACGGTCGGTGACGACATCGCATGGATCCGTATCGGCGAAGACGGCAGACTGTATGCCATCAACCCCGAAAACGGCTTCTTCGGCGTTGCTCCCGGTACCAACGAAAACTCCAACCCGAACGCTCTGCTCACCACCAAGGAAGGCTGTATCTTCACCAACGTCTGCCATGACCTCGACAACAACACCGTCTGGTGGGAAGGTCTGGACAACAATCCTCCCAAGAACGCCCTCAACTGGAGAGGCGAGAAGTGGGATTACACCAAGTACGACAAGGCAGACAAGGTCGGCACCTCCGGCGCACATCCGAACTCCCGCTTCACCGCGAAGGCTGTCAACTGCCCGTGCCTGTCCTCTGAATTCAACTCCCTGAAGGGTGTTCCGCTGTCCGCAATCGTCTTCGGCGGCCGCCGCGCAAAGACCGCTCCGCTGGTTTACGAATCCCGCAACTGGCAGCACGGTACGTTCGTCGGCTCCATCATGGCATCCGAAACCACCGCAGCTGCTTCCGGTGCTGTCGGTGTTGTCCGCCGTGACCCGATGGCAATGCGTCCGTTCGTCGGCTACAACATGGGTGACTACTTCCGTCACTGGCTCGATATGGGCAAGAAGATTCCGAACGCTCCCAAGATCTTCCACGTCAACTGGTTCAGAACCGACGACGAAGGTCACTTCATCTGGCCGGGCTTCGGTGACAACCTGCGCGTCCTGCTCTGGATCCTCGACCGCTGCGAAGGCAAGGTTGACGCTGTTGAAACGCCCATCGGCTTCGTTCCGAAGGCAGAAGACATCAACATCGAAGGTCTTGAGGATGTTACCCTTGACACGATCAAGGAACTGCTCACCATCGACAACCAGTCCTGGCTCGATGATGTTGCAAACATCAAGGAATTCTACGCACAGATCGGCGAACGTGTTCCCGCAGAGCTCTACGACGAACTCGCAGTTCTCGAAGCAAACCTGTCCAAGTAATTTTTCAGTATCATCACAAGGAGCTGCTTTTGCGGCTCCTTGTTTTGTTAAAGGCTCCCTCTTTGAGGGAGCTGTCATCAGTAGGATGACTGAGGGAGTAAAAATTCGCACTTTCCGAGGGAGTTATCATTTATCCTTTCTCGTAAAGCTCTCACGCAACTCCCTCCACCGCTGCGCGGTCCCCCTCCCTCGGTGAGGGAGGCTTTCCGGTGTCACCCCCCACGTGACAAATTTCCTCCTGTCTGCGCTGGACAACGCGGTAAATGTGTGGTATACTATACCCATACCAAACCGCAAAGGAGATACCGCCATGACCCTCGGACAGCGCATCATGCAGATCCGCACAGAACACAGCCTCTCGCAGGAGAGCTTCGCTGAAAAGCTCGGTACGACGCGGCAGACCGTGTCGCGCTGGGAGCTTGACCAGACGTATCCGACGCTTGACCACATCGTGCGCATCAGCCGCATCTTCTCCGTCACCACCGATTCGATCCTGCGCGACGGCATCAGTACCTTTGACGAGGAAACGCCGTACTTTTCCTGCGGTGTTTTTCGCGGACGGGACTGCGAGATCGTCGAGACGGAACGCTTTGCACTCAAGTTATACCACAGCGCCGACAAAACCCGACTCGGCGCGGTGCTGTATCGCGGCTTTGAACAAAGCAAGCGTCTGACGGCGATCTGCGAGCATGATCTGACCACGCAAACCACCGAATATGCCTATCTTGTCGACGGATGTGAGCCGCATACCGCCGTTTGCAACAGTGAACGGATGGCAGGACAGCTCACCGCACCGTACAATCCGGACGAAACGCGCCCTCTGCGCCGGCTGGAAACGTTTTCGGTCGACCGGGAACATACGCCCCGTCCGACCGTCAGAGAAGCCGGAATTCCCGGATGTCTCAACGCATGGCGCATGGGCGACAGCTATACGGCAGACCATGACCGGATGCATTTTCTCCTCTGCACAGGCAAAACCAGCTATGTTTTCACAATCGATTTCCAGGATACCAACATCTACTGCGGCGCGTCCTATGACCTTGCCTTCGATCTGGGGCTGTTCGGCGGACCGCAGTTCTTCCGTATCCGCAATTACCGGGATAATTCCGAACCGTTCTGCGGCTTTCACGCCGATTTCACCTGCACCGCACCCGATATCCGTATCCCGACGGAACAGTGTGTCCTCGGTCAGTACATCAGCACGCGGGAGGGCCTCATGTGGTGCGTCAAGCGGTATACCGATGACGAAATCGTCTTACAGGGCTGCGGAGAGGATGAATATGTCTACCGCCGGGATGACGACAAAACAGAGCGGTTTGTCGTGGATAAATCAGGCGAATGCGGTTGATGCAAGCGCTGATGGTGTGGGTACCGCATCCAAGCCTTCCCTGGTGAGGGAAGGTGTCGCGCCGAAGGCGTGACGGATGAGTCGTTCTTTTGTTACTTTCTGTGCATAAATGAGACATAAAATATTTCATCTAAGAATTGTATCGTTCTCGTTCCCTGATGCTCGATCGCCTTGCCTCTGTCTTAACGACTCATCCGTCTTTTGACAAAAACGCCTTCGCGTTTTTATCAAAATCCACCTTCCCTCACCAGGGAAGGCTTGAAGCGCGTACAAACCCTCATCTCTTCCTCTGAACCAAAGGAGACACCCTATGATCCCATCCAAAATATCCCCCTCCATGATGTGCGCAGACCTTGCACATCTGCCCGAAACGCTGGCGATATTTGCCCACACAAACATCGAATACCTGCACATCGACGTCATGGACGGTCACTTTGTCGAAAACTTGTGTCTTGGCACCGACTTCTGCCGCCAGATGAGAAAGATGTCCGCGATCCCGCTCGATCTGCATCTGATGATCACAGAGCCGGAGAAAAAGCTTGACTGGTTCGACATCCAGCCCGGTGACATTGTCGCCGTCCATGCCGAGGCCACGCATCACCTGCAGAAGACACTCACCGCCATCCGTGAATGCGGTGCCCATCCGTTTGCGGCACTGAATCCGGCAACGCCGCCGTCGGCACTCGATTATGTGCTCGATGTCCTCGACGGCGTGCTGATCATGACCGTCAATCCCGGATTTGCCGGACAGAAGCTGATTCCGGCGACGCTTGATAAGATCACCGACTGCCGCCGTTTCCTCGACGCGCGCGGATATTCTGACATCTCAATCGAGGTCGACGGCAATGTCAGCTTTGAAAACGCGATCAAAATGCGTACGGCAGGAGCGGATTTGTTCGTCGCGGGAACATCGTCGGTGTATGCAAAAGACGGCGATCTGCGCGAAAACATTACAAAATTCAGAGACTCCATTCGTTGAAAGGAATATCATCATGGAATATACCATCCAATCCCTTATGCAGAACGATGGCTTCACCTGCACCTGCGGTAAACGCCACTTCGGACAGCTCTCCGACTGCATCATCGGAGAAGGAGCCCTGCACCGCCTCCCGGACATCCTCAAAAAATACAACGGAGCACGCCCCTTCGTCCTCTGTGACCGCGAAACCTATGCAGCAGCAGGAAAGACCGTCTGCGAGATCCTCGATGCAGCCGGCATCGGATACACACTTCATATCATCCGCCGCACCCGTCCGGCACCTGACGAAAAGATCGTCGGCGAGGCGTTCATGTTCTGCCCACCCGACGCAGATGCGGTGATTGCGGTCGGCGGCGGCGTCATCAACGACACCGGCAAGATCGTGTCCGCGCAGAAGCACATTCCCGACATTTACGTCTCCACCGCACCGTCGATGGACGGCTTTGCATCGGCTTCCTCGTCGATGGAGCGCGAGGGCTTGAAGGTTTCGCTGAACTCGAAATGCCCCGATGCTGTCATCGGAGATGCCGCTGTCCTTGCCGCCGCACCGCGCCACATGATCGTCTCCGGCATCGGTGATATGATGGCAAAATACGTCTCGCTCGTCGAGTGGCAGATCGCCGCACGGCTCGTCGGAGAATACTACTGTGAAACCGTCGCCGCTATCGTCCGTTCCTCGCTGGAAACCGTCCGCGCCTGTGCCGCCGATGCCATATCCGGCGACAGAGAAGCCGTCTGTCATCTGGCGGAAGCGCTGGTCATCTCAGGGCTTGCGATGAACTACGCGGGTCTGTCGCGTCCGGCATCGGGCATGGAGCATTACATCTCCCACATCATTGACATGCGTGCGCTGGCGTTCGGAACCCCCTGCGAGCTGCACGGCATTCAGGCAGGGCTCGGCACGCTTCTGACCGTCCGCGGCTACGAATGGCTGCGCCGTCAGACGCCGGACCGTGAAAAAGCACTTGCGTATGTAAACAACTTCAATCCCGACGCATGGTTTGACACACTCCGCGGTGGACTCGATGAAGGTGCCGCCGCGATGATCGCCGGGGAACAGAAGGAGCGCAAGTACGACCCAGACAAGCACGCAGAACGGCTGGAGGTCATCCTGTCCCATTGGGACAAGATCACCGCGCTGATCGACACACTGCCGTCGAGCGTGGAGCTGGAGCAGTTCTTCCGCGAAATCGGTCATCCGCTGTCGTGTCTGGAATACGGTCTTTCCGATGAGGAAATCCGCTTTGCGTTCACAGCCGCCAAGGACATCCGCGACAAATACGTCCTCGGACGGCTTCTGTGGGATCTCGGACTGCTCGATGAAGCGGCGGGGGAACTGCAGATCGGGTAAGATGCGGGCGGGATGGTCTACAATACCTGTATGGGCGTCCACCCCATTTGCAGGGACAGATGTCCCGTATTTCAATGCAGACACTGGGACAGTCGAGGACGCCTGTCCCTACATTGTATCGAAACAACTGCGTATCCCGCAAAATCCCTCTTGACAAAATGCGCAGAATGCGGTATAATATATCCGTGTTCGACAGAACACAGTGAAACCGCAACAGTTGAACATCAGGGGTGCTGTTTTTGCAAACGGCTGAGATCGGATCTGCAGGTCCGGAACCCTCTAACCTGATTTGGATAATACCAGCGTAGGGAGCAATGGTTCGATAACAAGAGTGTTTGCCGGCACATCCTCTTTGAAACGACATTCCGCACGGGTATCATCTGTGCGGAATTTTTATTTTCAAGGAGAAATATTATGCAAAACACAAAGAAAAGACCCGATCTGCGGTCGATGATCGAATGTGCGATCATGGTCGCACTTGCAACCGTTCTGTCCATGATCAAGCTGTACGAAGCACCGCTCGGCGGCTCGGTCACCCTGCTTTCCATGCTTCCTGTCTGCGTCCTGTCCATCCGTCTCGGACTGAAATGGGGACTGACAGGCGGCTTTCTGTACGCCATGATCCAGATGTTCCTCGATCTCGGCAAGGTCATTTCGTGGGGTCTGACCCCCGCGGCGCTCATCGGCTGTATCATTTTCGACTATCTGCTGGCGTTCACCGTCATCGGTCTTGCAGGGCTCTTCCGCCGAAACGGCCGCATCGGCATGATTTTGGGCATCGCGCTGGCGCTGTTCGGACGCTTCTGCTCGCATCTGGTCTCCGGTACGCTGATTTTTGATATCTGGATGCCGGACGGCTGGGGCAA
>JAFTLK010000323.1 GCA_017455975.1 Clostridia bacterium
ATCACCGGCAATGCAGTAGATCGTGTTGGGTTCATCCCTGCGCGTCTGGTTGACATATCCCGACAGACGGGAGACGCCGCCGATCAGACGGTCATCCACTCTTTCAGCCAGAAAATCTCCGTGGAGATCATTGGAATGGAGGATTGTCAGTTTTTTCTTATTGCTCATTTCTTATTTGCGTACCGGCATTCCGTTGTCACCCACACGGTATGCTGCACTTTCCTCCCTGGTTTCAAAATTCTCAAGTATCATGTTGTCGGGATCCGTAAGTGCATAGGTACAATCGACCGGAATATATCCCGGACCGATGTGCATATCGCCAACCTCTTTGCATGTACCTCCGGTGATGTCAATGACGCGCAGCTTCATGGCACCGGGCGCCAGCTCACTGCTGTCTGCAAATACATACAGATAATGTCTGTTGTCCTGTGTTTTCACATAATACGGATGATAACCGCCAATGGCAGAGGCCGCATCTGCCGAAAACTCATAAAAGACGGCATCTGCATCGATATATATGCCAAAGGACGCATAATACAGATTGCTGTCATCGGTAAACGGCGTGACATACAGCTCCTCAAGTGCAGCATCATTGTCAATGTTTACATAAAACGGATGATCAGGTGAAATCTCCGTCATATAGGCATCGGGTACGGCGGTGTATTTGGCTTCAAACAGATCCGGATATTCTGCAAAGGAGACCGTCGCGGCAAGGCGTCCGCCGGGACCGATTTCTGCAACATCGCAGTTTCCGAAATAAAAGGTAACGCCGTTGTTGTCAAGCGTCCAGGAAAGCCCGTCCGCAGGTGTATCACGGAAATAGTCTTCCACGGCTGTATCGGAGAGGAACTCCCCGGCCCAAGTGTGAGACTGCAGTTCTTCCTTGACAATGGCGGGGATACGGCTCATGTCACGGATGACATCGGTGATCGCCAGTTCCCGACCGGATTCGGTATCATATGTCGTTCCGAACAGACCTCGGTCACTGATATTGCCGTATACCAGATAAGAATCGGACAGAATACTGACAACAACACTGTCAGCGCGGCGAATCTGCGTATCCGCGGTGGATTTCTTGGTGACAAAGCTATCCGCACCGAGCAGGGACAGCTCCTCTTTTGCAGTGGACAGAAGATTGTCAAACTCATCTTCCATGGAACGGACGAGCATGGCGTTTTTCTGCTCCAGTGTGTCCGCCAGCGCAGGATATACCTGCTTGTCCTCCTCCGACAGAAGAACGTCGGAATATGCGCTGATCGCCAGCAGGATCTCTCCGTCCCATTCCTCCGTCTGTGCATACGGCTTCAGCGGTGAAAGAAGCACGGCCGATGTCTGTTCCGGTGTAACGGATTCCGTACCCGTCGCAACGGAGGAGTTGTGTGCGGTTTCTGTTCCGTCCGTTGTGGAGATATCATTTCCGGGTTCCGATGAGCAGGCGGTAATCTGGCTCAAAGCGAGAAACAGCCCGACAAAAAGCATGATCTTTTGTTTCATAAGTTGACGATACCTTTCTGCGTTGCAGCAACGCGGGTGTGATAAAGGGCGAGAGAGCATACGCCCCATCGCCCCACGATATAGCTGAAGCCGGATTATTTTGCGACCTTAGCAAGCGCAGCATCTGCTTTGGCGATCCATTCGGTTCTGTCGCCGTACACTGCGGCATCAAGTGCATCAACGGTGTTTTCAGCAACCGCATCATCCACGGTTCCGTCCTTGACTGCCTTGACGGCGCCCGCAACAGCCTTTGCGGCATTGATCTGCTGCTTCCATGTATTCTTGATGTTGCCCAGCGTCTTCTGGATTCCGAACTGGGTATTGAAATACTTTTCCATGTCCTCATATTCACGGGAACGGACTTCCATACGCACTTCATACATACCGGGCGTGTTATGGAACAACAGGACGCAGTAGTGCTTGGTTTCTTCCTTACCGTCGGAATTCTTTACCTTTTCGGATTCATATTCATAGCCGTAAAGATCTGCCAGACGGTATACGCATGCAATGGTGGATTTACCGAAGATAAAGATCTTATAGCGGTTTTCGGTCAGGGCAACAAGACCGGTTGACGGAGAAACATACAGCTGACCGTTCTTGCCGAACTGCTTCATCTTTTCTTCCTTCTTCTTGGTCTTCTTCAGCGGGACGAAGATCTGATTCCAGACCTTGGTACCGTACTCTACCTGCTCGATATGTGATTTGACAGAATCCAGCGTAGCCTCGACCTTGTTAAAGATCTTCATACATTTCTTCACACAAACTTTGCGGCAGATGTAATTGCCGTCCGCCAGTTTTTGTTCGGAGATCAGACCTACTTCCGCTCCGCAGATTGCACAGTTATGTTTTGCCATGATAGTTCCTCCAATTATAAAATTTATTATAAATATAAAATAAATATATTACGCCCATTTATCCTCGGACTTCGGAAGTCTGATGTCACCCAGACACTGAATGTCATTCAGAAACCACTCACCTGTGGAGGGCTTCTTTCTGAGCTTGATCGATCTTGGATGATCCGCTCCGCCGCTTGTCACATAGAGCGTCGCCCAGTTCTCATTATCGAAGGAATAAGGGTTTTCGGAAATCGGGACGACATACGGACGGTCGGGCGTATAATCGTTTTCCGGTACTGCTCCCTCAAAAAAAGAACGCACTTTGTATTCCTTACCTGACAGCCGATCCTTCATAAAGCTCTTTTCACTGTTATTGAATGTTTCCGGCCCTTTTAAGAACGCAAGCATCTCAAAAGTAACCTCGGGATCCGTTTCATATCTGCTGAGTGCAAGCACAGTCAGTGCAGCTGTCTTAAAGGCAGTATCCATTTTCGCTTCCGGAAGTGCTTTCAACTCCGGGAGAGTTTGCGGCAGTGCGGAAAAAGAAAACTTTTCGGTATGGTTTCTTCCTTTTCCGATATTTTGTACGGCTGTATTGACGGCTTTGCTTACCGCTTTCCGCGATTCTCTTTTCAGTGCGGACAGCGCTGCATGCTTCAGTGAATCCAGGATACTCATGTTCTGTTCCTCCGATCAAGACTTCATTCCATATTTCCTAATTACGAATTCTGATACACACAAATCCGACAACAGCAAGTACAATGCCGATCACAAAAAACAGGATCATACGCCGGTGCATGCCGATATACATATCCGCATCCCCATCAAGCAAATGATAATAGCCATATCCCTGCAGCGCGGAGAACAACAGGGACAGGACAGCAAGCGTGATTACAATCATACCGATGATCAGCAAAACCTTTTTCATAGGACAGCCTCATTCCGCCGACCGGTATCATACATGGAAGATACGTTCATCGACATACAGAAAAATGCATGATATTTGCCAAACAAACCAAACAAAATCGTGTCTCCTCTTGATTGCTTCATGATTTTGTGGTATAATATTTATCATAATGGGGTGGACTCTGGGTTTCGTTGGCGCGCAATCAGAGTCGCGGTGCGCTGACAAGTCACGCATCGCGGGATGCCCCGAACGCAAAGAAAGGATTGCGGCAAGACCTATATCCCCTTCGGCATTCTTGCAGCTATTATTATACAGAATTTGACGCATTTGTCCCTACCCTAACCGATAAAACGGGTAGGAAAAACTGTAAAATTTTGAAAAAGGGTGGGAATTCGGGTAGGAAACCCATGATAGAAGGTGGAAAAATGAGAAATTTTCTCGCAATTCTCCTGACGGCTGCAGTACTGCCTGCAATGCTGTCGGGCTGTACACAAAACGATCAGCCAAGTCCGAGAGATCCGGTGACGCTGACCATGTGGCATGTATACGGAAGTCAGACGGAGTCGCCGCTGAACACGGTGATCGATGAGTTCAACCATGCCTTCGGGTATGCACACGGCATTACAGTGAACGTGGTATCGGTCACCAGCTCCTCAGCCATTGACGCTGCGCTGTCTGCATCCGTCAACGGAGAACCGGGCGCGGAAGCACTGCCGGATCTGTTTACCGCATACCCACGCGTGGCAGAGATCGTCGGTCTGGATAAGCTGCTTTCGTGGGATGATTATTTTTCGGAGGAGGAGCTGTCTGCGTTTCACGCAGAATTTCTTTCCGAGGGATATTTCGGCGAGCATCTGCTGATGCTGCCCATCGCAAAATCGACGGAAGCACTGTTTCTGAACAAAACACTGTTTGACAGGTTCTGTGCCGATGTCGGCATGACGTATACCGATCTTGCGACATTTGACGGCGTGTTTGAAACAGCGCGCACGTACTATGATTGGTCGGGCGGTCAGAATTTTCTGCAGATCAATGATTACTATCATTATGCCTATGTGGGCATGAAGGCGCAAGGAAGCGAGCTTATCCGCGGAGGACGTCTGCGGCTCGACGAGGAAGCGTTTGAGGCGATCTGGCGGCCGCTGGCGGAAACGGCCATTTACGGCGGGATCTGTCTGGACGAGGGATATGCCGCATCACGCTGGAAAACTGCAGAGATCATTGCAAATACCGGCTCGACCGCCGATGTGCTGTATCAGCCGACCGAGGTTATTTATTCCGACAATACAACGGAGGCAATCGAATCTGCGGCGTTTCCGTACCCGTGCTTCAACGATGAGATATATGGGGTCATCTATCGCGGCGGCGGTCTGTTCGCTGTCAAAAGCGATGATGAACGGCGCAATCAGGCAGCCTATCTCTTTTCAAAATGGCTGACGGAGCGTGAGCACAACCTTGCTTTTGTATCAAACGCCGGCTATCTGCCGGTGACGGATGACGCATTTTCTGCGCTGTTTGCAGATCTTGGTGCCATCAAAAAAGAAAACTACCGTGATGTTTACACGGCAGTTGAAACGATGCTTGACAGTTATACCTTTTATGCATTGCCGCTGTACGACAATGCGTCATCGGTACAGCTTACGTTTGAAGAAAATGTGAATAAGGTTCTGTCCGCCGCGCATAACCAATACCGGAAACTGGTCAGCGAAGGCGAGCCGCCGCAAACCGTTCTGGATGCGCTCGTGGAAGCCGCCCTTGCCGAGCTGATCAGCCTGACCCGGAAATGAGGAGGCAATCCATGAGAACATTGCTGAAAACAGACCTGCCGCATATCCTCTGGCAGATCAAAACGGGCGGAACCTCCATCCGCAGGCGATTCGTTATGTATATCATATCAGCCATCGCGCTTGTGATATCGTTGATTTTGATGTTTCTGAACCTGTTCGGCATTCTGAATCCTTCCGACGCGCAGATCATGAGTGTGCTGGATACACAGCTGCTTTCTTTCACCGATCGTATCGAGCGTGATTACGATAAGGCGGCCGCGCATGCGATCTCCTTTTCCGGACAGCTGCAGGCACAAATCCAGGATTTTCTGACGGAGCATGATCTTGCCTTTGCCGATCTGAAAAACAATGCAGAACTGCTGACAGCACTGCAGAGCGACATGTACGACATTGTGTATCTGCATATGCAGCTTGCCCCGTCCAGCGGCGCGTTTTACATTCTCGACACCACAGTCAACAGCCATTCGGATGTCCCGCTGTACAGCGGCATTTACTTAAAATATATCAATCTGTATTCAGAAAGCACAGTCAATAACGAAATTGCGCTGTATCGCGGTTCCTTCTCAACTGCAAAGGAAGGCAAAATTACATTCCACAGCGGCTGGAACAACGAAATGCGCACTGATTTCTTCGATACCAACAGCACCGCATTTGCGAATGGAGCGCATTATATTCTGAGCTCCACCGTTACGATTCCCGATACATGGGAACGCGCACGGTATGTCTATGTGCCGATCCGCGGCGTTCGTGATGAGATCATCGGTGTATGCGGTTTTGAGATCAACGATATGTATTTCCAGCTCTCGAAGAAAACCAAGCAGGATGAGCAGCCGGGACAGCTGATCGGTGCACTGCTCGATGAACGGCAGGGCACACTCTCCTGTCAGTTCAATTCCGGCCGATACAATACGCTGGATCCGGAGAATGTCCGGCTTTCCGATGAGGACGGCCACACGGCGTTTCACTTCGGTACGGAGACATGCATCGGTAAGACCATGCCGGTGACGCTGGGAGACGGCACCTTTACAGCGGCACTCATGATGACGGAGGCACAGTACAACGCCTTGGTACAGCAGGGACAAATGAAGATCATAACGGTAATCCTCGCCGTTGTGCTGATCATGTTTACCTACTGCCTATTCCTGAGCCGTAACTATGCCGCGCCGATCCTCAAACGCATTGAGCAGTTCAAACGCAGCGCGGAGGACGGCGAACAGCTGCAGATCCGTGAATTTGATGAGCTTTTTTCGCTGATCGAAAAGAAATCTTCAATGCTTGAGGATCAGCTTTTGTCCCTGCGCTCCGCCAAACAGGCAGCAGAGGAGGAGGCCGCTCGCGCCAGAGAAGCGTATGAGCATGCGCTCACCGAATATGAATCTGCACAAAGCAAGCTGATGAAGCTGTCGGAAGACAGTAAGACCGAAATTGTGCTGGAGGATTACGAATACTTCCTCTGCAATCTGAAAACGCTGACACCGCAGGAAATGCGCATCTACGATCTGTACGTCATGGGTAAATCGACCGCCGAGATCGCCGAGGTCATCGGCATCAAGGAAAATACGATGAAGTATCACAACAAGAATATTTACTCAAAGCTCGGCGTCTCCTCAAGAAAACAGTTTCTCCGCTTTGCCGCGCTGAAACAGCTGCAGGATCAAAAAGAAGGTAAATAGCGTATTACATGAAAACACCCCAAAAGCATTTTGCTTTTGGGGTGTTTCGTTGATTCAGATAATCACTGTCCGCTGTGATTACTTAAGAACGTTCTTGCAAAAACGTGCGAAGAAGGTAGCAGTCTGTGCACGGTCTGCGGATGCCAGAGGTTCGAGACCCTTATCGGTACCCTTGACGATTTCAGCTGCAACGGTATGCTTCACAGCGGTTTCTGCCCAAACACTGACATCTGCTGCATCAGCAAATGCAGAGAGATCGTCAGTTGCAGAGACATCATAACCCTTGTATTCGAGGTAGTTGTAGATCATCTGTGCAAGCTGTTCACGGGTGATCACATCATCGGGACCGAAGGTACCATCGCCGTAGCCTCTGACAACTTCATTTGCAGCTGCCCAGACGATCGCGTCGGTGTACCAGTCATCTTCAACGTCGGAGAAGACGTTTTCTGCATCGCATGCAGGCATGCCTTCCAGACGGTAAAGGATCATAACGACCATTGCACGGGTGGTAATGCCGTTGGGAGCAAACTCATCTTCATCGATACCGATCATCAGACCGTTCTCAACGACGTAGTGGATACCCTCATGATACCACTTGGTGGTATCAACATCACCGAACTTGTATGCAGGGCATTCTTCGCCGCCCTTGCAGGGTTCTTCAACAACAGGGGGAACTACAACAGGCGTATCGGGAACTTCGGGAGTATCGGGAGTCACGTCGCCGCCAGTGGTAGAGCCGCCGGTAGTGGAACCGCCAGTGGTGGAACCGCCGGTCGTGGAGCCGCCGGTGGTAGAGCCGCCAGTGGTAGAGCCGCCAGTGGTGGAACCGCCAGTGGTAGAGCCGCCAGTAGTAGAACCGCCAGTGGTGGAGCCGCCAGTATTGGAACCGCCGGTCGTAGAACCTCCAGTGGTGGAGCCGCCGGTCGTAGAACCGCCAGTGGTGGAGCCGCCAGTGGTGGAACCGCCAGTGGTGGAGCCGCCAGTGGTACCGCCACCGAGCGTAGGATCTCCGGTATCATCGCCGCCAGCAGGAGGATTGTCGGGAGTTTCGCCGCCAGCAGGAGGATTGTCGGGAGTTTCGCCGCCTTCGGGAGCAACATAATCAGGATCAGCTGCAATGTTTACGCCTCCTGCGACGTATTCAGCATCGATTGCGGTAGCTACATCACCAACAAATCCTTCAAACTCAACGGATTCAATAGCTACTTCTGCAAAACAATTCTCAGATACAGACTGAACGACAAAATCAAGCGTAAAAAGAACACCTGTTTCACTGGCAAAAGCGGGCTCGCCACTTCCAACGATGTACTTTCCTGTCGCAGGATTAGTTATTGCAACAGTAAGTTCTGGATTTGCGGAAGTAAGATAATCAACAACAAAATTTCCAACTCCAGGAATTGAAGCAGTGAATGACGTATTCATTCCAACCAATTCCAGTTTACTGGTATCATAGATGATGTTCCAATCACATTTATTGAAACCGGGGTTGTTGGCAATGCTAACCGCAAGTGTTACGGTATCGCCAACATTTGCTGCTGGTTCTGTCACCTTTTCTACAGTGACAGTCGGATCAGAGACTGCGACTGCGGACACAACCATCAGACTCATCACCATTGCAATACTTACTAAAATAGAAAGTATCTTTTTCATGTGTGTTTTTCCTTTCTTTTAAGAAATATTTTTTATACAACGCCTTTGCGGCATGGTATACAGTTTTTATTTGACGGCGCCGGATCATCCCGGCGCCGCCGGGTTTACGATCAATAACCTGCCAGTTTGCGGAGAATTGCAACAGCGTCTGTACTGTCTGCTTTTCCGTCGCCGTTGAAGTCGGCAGTATCGGCATAGAAGGGTGCAACCTCATAGCCGGCAAGCTTTCTCAGAATTGCAACAGCGTCTGAACTGTCTGCTTTTCCGTCATGGTTTGCATCACCGGGTTCATATTCCGGTGCGAAGATGTCTGCGAGGACATCCAGTCTTGCATCCAGCCAAGCCTTCATATCATCGACAACAGCATCATAGCTTGCGTTTGCCCAGATATGACCGTCGGCTGCCGGATCACCGACACGGATGTACGGCCACAGAATGTAGTTCCATTCTGCGTTCTCGGCAAGCTGTGCATAATAGCCGTCGATCATACCGCCGTCTGCCAGCGCAGCTTCTGCCATGGGTGCGAGTTCCTCTGTATAGTATTCGATGACGCGATCCTTAAACGCGGGAATCTTGATCAGCGCTTCAGCAAGATAGTGATAATCCACAATGCTGCTGCTGATGTACTTCGTCCAACCGGTACCAAGCGTCATATCCTGATCCCAGATCGGGCCGGCATACATCAGGCCATCGACATCCTTATAGAAATACAGGGAGGAGATAAATCCGTCCGGATTCAGCGCAAGCTCCTGCAGCAAAAAGACCTTTACCAGAGAATCCATATCAACGTATTCGTAGAAATACTTGCCGGTTTCAGCGTTGTATCCGGTATGGTTACCGGCTGCATCGGTCGCATAAACCGCATCTTCGAATTCCTGATAATATTCGCTGATGTACTTCATTGCGGCGTCACTTGCCCATTCGGGGCTCTTGATATTGAATGCCACACCCTGTGCGGTCTTGAAGCCGTTGGCTTCATCCCATTTCGCATGGTTGAGTTCGATCAGGAAGCCGCCTGTGATGGTCTCGGGGTCCGTCAGACCTGCGGTATACGCATATGCCTGACCGTACTTGTTGACGCCTTCGTTGATCTGCATGGATTCGCCGTAAGTCGGGTTCAGTTCCTTATACGCATCTTCCATGTCGGTGATATCGACGGAGGTGCTGCCGACGGAATTCTTCTCGCTCAGCAGATAAACACCGCGATATTCGCCGTCATACCAGACATTGACCCATTCACTGCCTGCAACATAAGGCATATCCATCTGTGCCGCAAGGTCCTTGAAGAACTTGTCGTGCATCAGTGTGGCATCGCCGTAGTTTGCAAGGAGAGCCCATGTCCTGACCGTTTCATTCTGTCCGATCAGATCTGCTTTTTCATCCAGCTTGATCTGGTAGGACTTCTTGTCATAATGTGCATAGGTGGAATTGCCGCGTGCCTTGATCTGTGTAAGAGCACCGTCGTAAATCACGTCACCGCTGACACCGGTCAGTGTCATCTGTGCTGTGGTTTCGTTCCCCTTGGCGGCATCGACAAACGCTCTGCCCTGTTCGGGATCATCGCTTGTGATAACAAGCGAAGGAATGTTGTAGCTGCAGATCACTTTCACGGTCACCGGATTGTATTCACCGACTTTAATTCCGACAGTGTAATTACCGTCTGCGTCGGCGGCTGCAAGCTTGGTCAGATCAAATGCCGTTTTTGCAGCTGTACCGTATACGGAACCGAGATCACCGCTTACAACAACCGTATTACCGACATTCTCACCGTTCAGCGTCAGGGAAAGCTCTGCATCGGTAAGATCCGCGTTGGGCGGAAGGAGGAAGAATGCATCTCCGTCTGCAATCAGTTTCACGGACTGATCACCTGCTGTCAGGACTGCCTGATCGATGACGACCAAAGATTCCGGCATCGGAGCGGTCTTTGCTGTCAAGGCATTATCAGGCCGAATGGGGCGATTGTAAGTTTTGTTTTCGCCGTCAGTAGAAACAGCGGAGGTTGCAACAACAAATTTGTACTCTGTATCCGCGCTAAGACCAGTCACGGTACATGTGGTTTCTGTCGTTTCAACGATCAGCTTATTGCTGCCGTTTACAACCTGATAAAGTCTGTAATAGCCGGCACCGGCTGCCTTATCCCAAGTCAGAGTAAGCGAATTACTGGTGGCTTCGGCGACACGGAGATTGGTTACATCGTTGGGAACGATTGTGTATTCCAGCTTCGTTTCTCCGTAATAGTTGCCTCTGCCCACGATGTTCATGACAGCCTTACCGATACCCCTGTCATTCTTCCAGGAGATATACAGATCACGAATGGTTCCGTCGGGGTTCAGATTATTATCGTTGGAGTAGTTGAGGGGGGTCGTTCCATCCATCGTAACAAAGAAGGAAGGACGTACGCCGCCAACCGCGTAATAATATTCACTTCCCCTGACATTACCGATCGATCCAAAACCGGTTGATTTTTCAGTAACCGCACCGCCTTTGGCAACATACTTCACATCGGTAATATCCTGGCCCTGTGTTCCGCAGATCTTACATCTGTGATAGTAGTCCCAGTCATGACCCTTCGGGAAGATGCCTTCACTCTTATTGACTGCACCGCAATCGGTACAGGTCTTGGTAACGGTGTATGCATCCAGACAGCCTTTCTTTGTGCTCGTGACCGTCGCTTCATGAATGGTGCTGTCTGCGTGGATGTGATATTCCTTATCACCGATCGTGTACCAGCCCTCTGTCAGAAGCTTACCGTCTCTTGCATAATACTGATTTTCATCAATTTCGAAGATACCGGTGAAAGGCGTCTTGCCAAGGTTGATACCGTCATCGCCGAGATCATAATAGAGATCACCGATTTTCTGAATACCGGTCAGCTTTTCGCCGTCAAGATAGTACGAATAACCGTTATCGCCAAGGATCCAACCCGATTTGATCGAATTGACCAGCGTATAACTGTCTTCAAATTCCGCATAGACACTGCTGAAATATGCACCGGCATCCGCATCGTTATTGGGATTATGATACGGATAAAGTCCGAATACTTCTTGATTCTCCGGTTTGCTTGCAAACGTAACCAGAGAAGACGCACGCAGGTAAATTGTATAGCCGATGTCGCCGCTGTTCACAATGTTCAGACGGTTCTGGCTGCTCCACGCTGCATCGTCCTTCGGTGTTACACGAATGCCGTTCACAATACACAGAGGATTTGCGGTTGTGATATCAATCGCATTGTAGATCTTCTTCCAATGCAATGTCAAAGTCATTGTATTGGTTTCTTCATCCAGATTGACGTTGGTCAGTTCAAAATAGTCGTTGATCAGCTTCAGTTCGCTGATGTCTACATCGACATCCGGGCTGAACTGCACGGTCGGCGTAACCACCGTCATGTCACTGACACGCTCTGCCAGATTGCAGAGGAACATCCATGCGGATGCACCCTCCATATCCGCACCGGGAAGCATGTAGATCAGATCTTCAAGCTGCTGCGGGACAGGAATCTGGGACATATCCAGAGCAAGCGTGTAGTTTGTTACCATCTTTTCGGAACTGTCCACAACCGTATAGACAAGATTGTCATCCGTCGTGGAATTCGTTACCTGACGGTCCCAGGCCAGCTGGCGATTGCCGCCGATTGCCTGATCGAAGTCAAACGTAAGCTCACCCTGCTTGTAAAGCGATACTTTGATTTTTGCTGTTTTCTCCGGATTCTGCTTCAGAGATGCAGTGATCTGCACAACCTTTGCGGTTGTTGCGTCAGCTGCGGCGACCGTAAATACGTCTCCGCTCACCGTACCTGCTTCCGCATTGTCGATGGAGAATTCCACGTCTGCTGTGGTAAACGCAACTGCCTTGCGTTCATAAAGAACCTGAACGGGAAGAACGACCTGCTCTCCGTAGACAGCATTGATGTTCTCCTTGGTGAAATAGACATTATCGGGAATGACAAGATCGATCTGCTTCGAGCCGATTACCGAACCGTCATGCATAAGATTGACCGTAACAGATCCGATCGGACGGCTGTCAGAAGCGGTAAGAATACCGTCTGCCGTAATGGTGGCATAATTGGTATCAGATACCGTCCAATATGCACCCTCCGGAATTTCGGCCGAATTACCGGTTGCACTGACACCTGTTGCAGTCATCTGCATGGAAGCACCCTTTGTCATATAATCCGCGGGGCTGTCAATAATTGCATGGTCAAATGCCGTGGAATCGGGAGCGGTCGAGACGATCATGAGGGAGGTCGATACGGAACGCTGTACACCGTCGGAGGGAGAGCTGACAACTTCAAGTGCTTCTTTGCCTTCGGGCTTCGCAACGTAGGTCGTAGAACCGCCGCCGTCAAGGTTGATTGCGTGGACACAGCCGGCTTCCAGGAGCACCTGTGCAATTTCCTGCATGCTGCCGCCGCAGGCACCGGCACCGAGCTGTCTGCCGTCCATAACCATGAATACGACCTTACCGGTTCTGGTAATACCGATCGCCGTACGGCTCGCACGGTCTTCCGTATAGGTATCGCTGTGTGCTACGGTGATTTTGCCGTTCTTGATCAGAACCGTACCGAATCCTGCAATACCTTCCTGTACCTGACCCTTATAAACGGTATTGTATTCATCGGCAGTTCCGATCACGGCTGTACCGTCTTTCAGAATACCGAAGAATCCGCCCTTGTCAATCGGACTGTATTCCACGCCGTTCATGACAAGAAGACCGCCCGGCTGACCGGTAGCCATATTGAATCCGGCGCCGTTGATGCTTGCAATTACGCTGTAATTGGGAATGTAATACGCGCTTTCCGGATCACCGTATTTTGCCTGTGCTGCATTCGCCTGATCAAGAACACGCTGCATGCCCCAACTTGTCGGGTCATTGTCCTTGTAGTTTGCGTAAACAAACACATCGTCTCTGGTAATATCCGCTGTCGCAAGATAGAACTTTGTCTGTTCTCCGTCAGCGGTTGTCGCGTAGTTGATTTCCTGTCTCACACCGGGAGCCAGCGTCGACTTTTCGGTGGAGAAGACGGTGTAATACGATCTGTCAGGATCATCTACATAGTCACCTGCCAGCATACACAGATAATCTGCGAATGCATAACAGCAGGCTTTTTTCAGATCTTCCAGATTGGCAGATGTGAATTCTCTGGTGGCTTCCAGCGTCGCAACAACCTTGTTGTTGATATAGGCGCTGTACACCGCGTCGCGAATATCACTGCGTGTGCTTGCACCGTCCAATCTGTTTTTGAGGAAGAAGGCTGCTCTGTCTTCCATGGAGAGCGTTTCGGTGAAATACCGGGTATACAGATCATGCAGTGTGCCCTGCACATATTCTGTATTCTGCAGCTGATGCATCATGTAATATGCATCCAGGTCACCGATGATATCGGTCGAACTGAAGCCGTGCTGACCTTCTTCACTGGGATGGTGACCGAGGTAATTCTCGGAAATTTCAGCGATCATTTCATCCAGCGTACCGGATACACCGCCGATATCGGCAAATTCCAGCAGGTCAACAAGGTCGCCTGCCCAGCCGGCAACGTCAGCATGATTGAGACCGAAATTGTTATGGTAGGTGATATCCATCGTACCAAACATATGGCCCATATCCGTGAGATCGCCGTTCGGTAATGTGAAGTTCGCCAGATTTTTCAGGCCGCTGAAGAAGGGGGTCATTTCCGGTGTTTCCGGATCTGAATTTAACATATCCTCCATCGTAGCAGCAAATTTTGCAAAATCGGCATCTTCATAGCCTGCCATGATACCCCAGGAACCGGAATTGTAACGGTCTACACCGGTTCGGATATACTTGATGATCAGCCAAAGCGGATCTTTTCCGGGATTCTCTTCGATATATACAGACGCCAGCTCTTCCATTACAGAAAGATACGATAAGAACGTCTCATAATTATCGGTTACCGGAACTTCAAGCATCGGAATCTGCGTATAATTCTTCTTGAATCCGCAGTAAGAGCAAGCGTAATATTCATTCCAGCCGATTCCGGTAAATGTTGCGGGCTTCGCATCGTAATGGACCATACCCTCGGAATCCGACTCATGTTCGCTTGTGCATATTTCAGAGTCGAACTGGTCATCCGCTTCTGCGGCTGCTGCGGCATCGGCAGCCGCAGCAGATGTAAGTATCATCGATGAAATCATCACGATACTGAGCAAAAGCGATAAGAATCGTTTCATGTTGTTTGTCCTTTCTGATTATAGAATGACGAAACTGTCCGCGCCTCAGAGTCCGTATCCCGCGAGATACCGCAGGATCGCAACCGAGTCGCTGCTGTCAACCTGACCGTCGCGTGTGATATCGCCGTCTTCTTCATAGTAAGCCGCCAATTCATATCCGGCAAGATGACGGAGGATCGCAACAGCATCGCTGCTGTCAACCTGACCGTCGTGGTTGACGTCGCCAAGCAGATAGAAGTACGTGTCGTTACAGTGTTCGCATGTGTAGGTTGTATAACCGATTTCATTGCCTGTATGGTCGGTTACTTCCTTCTGATAGCTGTGAACCAATGCGGGAATTACGATCGTCACACGGGAAAGCTCATCATTACAAACGCAGCAATAAACAACTTCGTCGTAAGAACCTTCCTGACCGCAGGATGCATGCTGTTCGTTTTCGATCACGATTTCGCCTACGTGTTCGAGCTTGGCAATTTCCTGCTGTGCAACAAGCGTTTCACCGCACACAGAACATACTTCACCGTCGGTCAGACCGGCGTTCTTACATGTCGGCGCATAACCGGGAACAAGTTCAGCAGTATGACCGAGTTTTTCGGTTTCTGCATCCACATAGGAATGATTGCAAACCGTACAGGTATGTGTGGTATAACCGTCTTCCGTACATGTGGGTGCTGTGACGACGGATTCATAATTGTGACCGAGTGCGTCGACAACTTCCTGTTCTGTGAGAACCTTGTTACATGCGGAGCAGTGCTTGCCTTCCGTAAGACCGGTGTTTTCACAGTCGGGTGCTACCGCTTCGTCAATCACCTCAGTATGACCGAGCGCATCGACAACTTCCTGTTCTGCGAGAACCTTACCGCATACAGAGCAATGCTTGCCTTCCGTAAGACCCGTGTTTTCACAGTCGGGTGCTACAGCTTCGTCGATCACCTCAGTATGACCGAGTGCGTCAATGATTTCCTGTTCTGCGAGAACCTTGTTACATACGGAGCAGTGCTTGCCTTCCGTAAGACCCGTGTTTTCACAGTCGGGTGCTACTGCCGCGTCGATCACTTCGGTGTGACCGATTGCGTCGATGATTTCCTGTTCTGCGAGAACCTTGTCACATACGGAGCAGTGCTTGCCTTCCGTAAGACCGGTGTTTTCACAGTCGGGTGCTACAGCTTCGTCAATCACCTCAGTATGACCGAGTGCGTCAATGATTTCCTGTTCTTCGAGA
>JAFTLK010000324.1 GCA_017455975.1 Clostridia bacterium
CCCTCCTCTCGCATTGCCGGACAGCGCACAGCTGCAGCTGCGTGCCGGCGGTGTGGGGTATGCGGAGGACGATACGACCTCTCCGCAGAACGGCAGGTCAAGATCGGCAAACAGCGTACCGGCGATCAGCGCGGTGCAGGGATCGTAGAGATTCCCCAGCGGCTGTATCCGGACATATGCCATGGCAAGCGGTGCCCCGCCCGTGCCGCAGCCGCACCCGTCGGTCATTTCTGCCGCCAGATGCACACCGTGCACCTGCTGTGTCCGGCCTGCGGAATAGCGCGCGGCAGCCGTGCCTGTGCAGGCACACCCGGGGTTCGGTTGATATACAATCCGATTCATCGTGAGTCTCATCTGCTTTCTTTCTGAAATTAAAAAGATGCGCATGCGGGTTGAATACGCACGCGCATCTTCCATTCCAGAATATGCACAAAGATACGATTCGGTTCAAGCAGGCGGGATATCCGCCGAGAGCGCACATGCTGCCGCCCATGCCGCATCCAGTGCCGCCGTATCCATGACCGCCGGGATTGTATCGGTATGCATGGAGCATACCACCGTAATGTCGTCTTTGGCAATGTTGGCAAGGCCGAGAATCGTCTTTGCATTGGCAATCGGGCCAAGCTCAGTACCCGGCTGCGCACCGGCAAGCAGAATCACGCCGCGCTTTTTAGTCAGGGGAGACGGCAGATGCCGGAAGAATCTCCGTGCAAAATACGTCTGCAGGCGGCTTCCGATGTCAAGCGCCGGACCGGACAGCGACGAAAACCAGACGGGGGATGCCAGCACCACCGCATCGCAGTCGGCAAGACAGGCATAGACCTTCTGCATGGCATCCTGCACGGCACATCCGTCGTGTGTCCAGCAATACCTGCAGTCGATGCAGGGCGAGATGCCGTCCTCACGGGAAACGATCCGGTATTCCCCGTCAAGTCCCGATACAAACGCATCAATGAGCGCCTGTGTATCGCCGTGCTTCCGGGGAGAACCGTTGATAATCAGCGTTTTCACGGGACCGATCAGTCAAGCACGCCGTGCGGCTGGTTGTCCGCCATCGGCGCTTCACGCTCATAGGTGGTTTCAAGCTCCAGATATCCACCCTGCTTTGCCGCACGTTCAAAGCCGGTAAGCACCTCAAGCACATGCAGCGTCTGCTTCCAGCTTGCACGCGGGGCGCGTCCGTGCTCGAGTGCGGATGCCATTTCTGCAAGACCGAGTGCGCGGGAGTTTTCGGGATAGTCAAAGGCGAGCGGGATTTCGACATCGCCGCCCTCGGGCGTATGCAGAACAACGGGACCGCCGAAGCAGTTGGGATCGGGCACACGGAGCGTACCCTTGGAGCCGTAGATTTCAATGATCGGCAGCTTTGCGCCGTAAATATCAAACGAGGTCAGAATGGAGCCGACAGCACCCGATGCAAATTCCATAACACTGTAGTAGGAGGTGGGGACATCGACCGTGATGATCTCGCCGTTGTGTTCCTTGCAGGTGCAGGTACGGGTTGCAAACGGTGTGGAGATCATGCCGCCGACGCGCTTGACGCCGCCGAGCAGGTTAATCAGTGCCGTGACATAGTACGGACCCATGTCCATCATCGGACCGCCGCCGAACTTGTAGTAAAATTCGGGATCGGGATGCCAGGATTCGTGACCGTGGCAGGTCATGAACGCTGTTGCGCCGACGATGTCGCCGATGGCACCCTCGTCAATCAGCTTGCGGCAGGTCTGGATACCGGCACCCATATAGGTATCGGGTGCGCCGCCGATCCAAAGTCCCTTTTCCTCCGCCAGACGAACGAGCTCCAGACCTTCTTCCAATGTCGCGCCGAGCGGCTTTTCGGAGTAGACCGGCTTGCCTGCCAGAAGCGCCGCCTTGGAGACTTCAAAATGCTCATAGGGACGGGTGATGTTGAGCACGATGTCGACCTCGGGATCGGCAAACAGCTCATGCATATCGTTGTAAAGCTTGGGAATGTTGTATTCCTTTACCGCCTTTTCCGCACGTTCGCGGATCAGGTCACAGACACCGATGATTTCGATGTCCCGGAACATATTCGTAATATTCTGTAAATAGATGCCGGAAATCGCGCCGACACCGACAATACCGATTTTTTTCATGAGAATCGTCCTTTCTGTATCGTATCAAAGACCGATGGTTTTATCAAACAGCGGACAGATGACCTCGTTCATGCCGCGCTCGCCGAGTTTTTTCTCCGAAATCGCCGCAATCATCGCAAGATCGGTTTCATAGGCATATCCGATGCGGTGGCCGTTGACGCCATCCTGCAGGGACGCATAAAACCGTCCGCCGCCAAGGCAGTGAAAGCCGTAAGGCGTAGAGTAGACATACGATGCCGTGACCTGTGTCAGATCGGGGGACACGCAGTACAGCGTTTCCTCGTTATGAAACGGCTTTTCGCGGCTGTAGGTCGTCAGCCAGTAACAACCCGTTTCGGGATCGCGGTCGATGTTCTGCACACCGATGTTGGCAACACCTGTCGGAATGACATACCGGTTCTGCCGTCTTCCGTCAAGGCCGTACTGCAGGATGATCTGACTTGCATATTCCGGTGCGTCAAGAGTACCGCAGCCGAGCATCAGACAGTCCGCACCGGTCACAGGGTCAACGCCTGCCGTGATGCAGCCGATGCCGTCAAAACCGTCTGTGCGCTGCCGGATCTCCTCATAGCAGTCATCCAGCCGCAGAATGTCAACGACCGCCAGCGTTGCCGCGTCGTAGACATGAACCGTGAACGATGACCACATGCCCCACGGCTGACCGGCAAGCGAGTTGCCCATCGCCGCACCGTAGATTTTTCCGTTGTACCAGTCAATGCCGCCCAGATGCTCGGTACGTGTTGCGGTCGGAACCTGACCAACGACGGTACCGGACATCGTGGTTTTGACAAGGCTGTCCGTAAACGACCAGTACATATAGGTTCCGTCCGTGGTAAAGCCCTGCAGATGATAGTTCTGATGGAGTACTTCCGTATATTTCATATCAGTACATCTTCGCGTTGTTCAGATAGCGATCCACGGTCAGGTTGTGTTCTGCGGCGTAAGCCTTGCCGCCGGCAGCCCACAGCATACCGCGCTCCATCATGACAGCCGCATTGGGAGACTTGTCAAAGACATCGTCGTGATGGCCGAGGGAGGTGTAGAACACGCGTCCCAGCCCCCAGAACTTCGTCCATGCAACGGGCATGTCGATCGGCTTGTTTGCGGAATGGTAGTAATTGACACCGTCATTGGGGAACCGTGTCGTCGCTAAAACCTCAATGGCAGGATCCACATGCAGATAGTAGTGCTCACTGGAGACACGGAAATCATCCAATCCCTCCACAATCGGAGAGGAACCATGACGGACGTTGACCGTGTATTCGACACCGTCGCCGCCCGGATGGCTGACCCACTGACCGCCGGTCATAAACTGCCACTGGGTATCCTGACGGAACGCATCGCACATACCGCCGTGACAGCCGGCAAGACCGACACCGCGTGCAACTGCCTCACAGACATTGTGCGAATGCTGGCCGTCGATATTACCCATCGTCCAGCAGGCGACGATCAGATCATAGGTCAGAAGATGATCGAGATCAGAAAGACATGACATATCGTCATAGATTTCCGCCGCAATGCCGTTCTTCTCAAGCATTCCCGCAAACCTCTTGGATGTCAGCTGCGGTTCGTGTCCGTCCCAGCCGCCCTGAAAGATCAATGCTTTTTTCATAATGGTAAATCCTTTCTTTGAACGAATTTTTCTTTGATTATATCTTATCATAAGAATCACGATTCGTCAAGGGCGATTTGTATTCTGCTCCGGACATTTTTTGTGTTTTCTCCATCCGACGCCAGTTGAAAAAGCCGTAGAGATCATTGCACAAAAACATGACAAAGCACAGCACCATCGAAAGATAAGAGATATCCCCGATGGCCGCGATGATCCACAGAACGATCAGCACCACGTCGTTTGCGGCATACGCAAGCGCGTAATACGGTGAGCGCAGATACGTCAGCGCGGATGCAAGAAAGCTCGTTGTGACGGAAATCGTGGAAACGGCAAGGCTGGCGGTGCCCATGGCACCGAGAATAAAGTAAAACGCCGCCGTGACAAGGACGGTTGAGACAAACAGCCATACAACCGTCATCCGGGTCATCGGGCGCACGGCTACCTCTTTGGTGCCGCGGAACGGATTTTTCAGCCACGCGATTGCCGCGGCGATCGCCATCGGAGACGACATGCCAAGATACGTGATCATCTCGCCGTAATACTGCTGTCCGAACGAAATAAAGCCATAAAACACGGCAAACACAACGGTCAGAATCTGCCCGATGACATAGCCCTTCGCAACAAAAATCAGTGCTGTCACACCGATCAGCGACGCGATCACGGAAAACAGATCTGCACCGCCCATGAGCACAGCGCTCAAAACGATCACGGCGACAGATGTACACCAAAGCCCGCGCTCAAACAGCGTCAGATCGGCAAACGGATTACGAAATTTTTTCATAGGTATGACCATGACTTTCGCCAGGCGAAAGTTTCCTTTCTTGTGGAATTGGGGCTGGTTTGGTGTTTACACCAAATCGCAGTTGTAAAACTGTGAAAGTCACAAAACACGGTTTGAAAATTTATTTTCAAACTTTCCTCCCCAAAAAACAAAAAGCACCCGCTGTACATCTTCACAATGCCGAAACTCCGACACTGCATGACCTGACGATGTACAAACGAATGCATCTGCATTCACTACCCGGTGGCAGTTTGTTCCTGCCTTATTATACCATATAAAAACCGCACCTGTCAATAGGGAAATCGAGACAGGTACGGTCATTCTGTTACATTGTGCATCGGATGCATATGGGATCGGGCGATTCGTGAATCGCCCCTACACCGATGATGTTATCCGTTCATCGCGGTAATTGTCACCGGGAACCGCCATGTCTCACCGGCACCGAGTGCCTCAATGCGCTCCTTCTTTTTGAAATCGTGACCGGCATCCCAGGTATCATCAATACCGTGCCACGGCTCAATGCAGACATACGGTGCGGCAGGCTTTGCCCAGATGCCAAGACACGGCGCATCAAAGGCAACATGGACATTCTTGCCGTTCTGTCGGATGACCGATGCACCCTTGGTTGTCACGCCGTCAAAGATCAGCGCGTCCTTTTCAAACAGCTCGGGCGTAATGACAAGCTCACGGGAGTTGGCAAAGACAGGCTGTGTCACCTGTCCGCGCAGGAAGTTTTCATCGAGCTTGAATGCATCGAGTGTTTCGGGCGTATCCAGCACCACCTTGTCGCCGAGGTCAATGGCAAAGGCAGGATGTGCGCCGAGGGAGAAGTACATCACATCGTCATTAACATTCTTGACGCTGAATTCCATGACAAAGCCGCCCTTCACAAACGCATAGCGCACACGCAGCTCAAACGCATACGGGAAGGACACACGGGTTTCCTCGGTGTCACGGAGCAGGAACACCATTTCGTCATCCGACCTGGTCTCCAGCGCAAATTCCATTTTCTTTGCAAAGCCGTGCTTGGCAAGCGTGTATTCTTTGCCCCTCAGATGATAAATATCGTCGCGCAGACGACCGACAATCGGGAACAGAAGCGGCGAGGTTCCCGTCCAGAATGCGGGATCGCCTTCCCAGATGTATTCGTGATCTGCTGTTTTGTCGTAGAAGCTGCAAAGCTCCGCACCGACAGACTTGACCGATACGCGGTAGGTTTCATTTTCGATGCTGTAGATCATGATCATTCTCTCCTGTATTTGATACAATATTGTTCAGTTTTGGGTCAGACGTGCCGCCATCGCCCGCAGATGGGAGGCATCGGTACCGCAGCAGCCGCCGAACAGCTTCAGCCCGTGCTTCTGCCGCAGGGCATATACCGCATCGGCAAGAGCTTCGGGCGAAGACGTGTGCAGATCCGCCGCCCCGTCCAGTTCTTCGTAGGACAGAGGGGATGTATTGCACTGGATGCCGAGAAAGCGCGCGCGAACCGCATCACAGTCACAGCACGCCGCTGACAGTGCCGACATAACGATCTCCGGATGCACGCAGTTGGTCATATAACAAAGCGGCTTCCGGTCATTCTCACCGTCAATTCCGGCAATGGCATCGGCAATCGGCGTTCCGTCGATCAGACAACCATCCCGCCGGATCGTAAAGCTGATGAAATACGGCAGTCCCGTCTGTGCCATCGCACGTGCCATACCGCGCACCTCGGGCAAGGTCGGCATGATCGCCGCATACAGAAACCGGGCTCCCGCACGGGCAAAGCGCTGTGCCGCCCATGCGTGAAAGTCGTAGGCCGTATCCGCATCCAGCGCCCCCTCACCGGTATATGCATCGCCCCGACACCCCATCAGCGCACCGGAAAACACGGGAATGCCGTACTCAGCGGAAAGTGTCTTTGCAACGGACGAAAGGTGTACCATATTTCCCGCGGCAAGGGCAGCTCCGTCCGCACCGCACAGACCGACCCGCTCCCGGTTGAGCCTTCGCGTCGGCGTGGTCAGCAGTATCGGCAGACGGTACGCCCCTGCAACAGCGGCGTATTCCCGCCAGAGCGTATCCAGCGCATCGGCGGAAGTGCGGTCACGGTACAGCGGCGCCATGGCAAGTGTGCCGTCGATCGGGATATGATATTCCCGCTTCAGCCGCTCCCCAAGCGCTCCTTCCATCAGAAGGAGGGGTGCCCGGGCAAAGACGGTTTCAAGATTGTCACGCTCCATGCTGCATCGCTCCCCACCGTTTGTTGTCTGTTATTATTGTATCATGAATATACGGAAAAATCAAGTATGCAGGGGCATCTCATCGGCCGGAATTTATTTGTCGGTGTTCTCTTTGTCATCGGGTTTCTCTCCGGACTTGCGCGCCATGGCTGTACCGAGGCAAAGAAACGTTGAGCCAAGACACAGCCAGACAGCACCGGTGGAATTTCCGTTTCCACCCGCAAAGGTGATGATCGATACCACATAAAATACCGCCGACACAAGATAAAATACCACAGAACCGATTTCTTTCTTTTTCATGTTTCTCTATTCTCCATCCAGGCAATTCTTATTCAAAAATCTGTGCTTCTTTTTTCAGCGCATTCCGCTTTTTGGACAGCTTCCAGACGCCAAATCCAAACAGCACCGCCAAAGGCAGCCCAATACAGCCGCAGACAAGGTTGACCGTACTGCCCCATGCAATCCCGAGACCAATATTATATAAGCTTGCAATAAGCTCCAGAATCATCAGCGGCCAGATCAGTGCAAGGATCCGTCCGAGGTGACGCACACGGGACGCATTGTCCGAAAACAGGTCAAACGGGCCGTATTCCGCCGGACGGCGCAGATAGACCCAGCGCATATAAGAGCCAACGTGCTCCGCACCTGTTTCTTCAAGGAACTTGATGTAATGCACGCTTTCCGGATGTGAGGGCGGATTGTCGAGCAGCTCCAGACGTACATGGTACGCACCGGGCGTACACTCCTCAAAATCGTACCGGCAGTAGCCGACGGAAACGAGCGCCAGTCCTTTTGCCGCACATTCTGCAAGCCATTTTTCCTCTTTATCAAAGTCCCATGCCCAGAACAGCTTTTTGATCGTGTGTCTCATGTCCTCTCCTCCTTGTATTCGTCCATCAGTCTGTGTCCGATCTCGGACAGCGCCGTCAGCCGCTCAATTTCACCCGTAAGAGCCGTGCGCCCCACATCGGTGATTACATATTCTTTTTTGCCGCGGCTGTCCCCGGTTTCCGGCAAGGCTTCAATCCAGCCTTTTTCCAGAAGTGTGTTCAGCGCGCCGTACAGCGTTCCTGCGGCAAGGCGAACCCGTCCGCCCGACAGCTGTTCCGCGTTCTGCATGATGCCGTAACCGTGCATCGGGTGCAGAAGCGACAGCAGAATGTAATAAACGGCTTCTGTCAGTGCCGGTTGTAATGTCTGTGACATATGCTCTCCTCCAATATATCCGATGTCCGATATATCGTCTTCCGTTATATCGTGACTATATTATATCGCAAGCCGATATATTTGTCAAGAGGTTTTGCAAAATATTTGCATTGACGAAACAAAGATTTTCTGTTATAATGGTTCTATCAAACATTGGGGGAACGATTATGCACGAATACTTTGCCTGCTTCGGCTTACCCGGCACCTTTGTCCTGACATGGCTGATGTCGCTTGCCGCCGTCATCCTTGCCGTTATCCGCCGCAAAAACTATGCGTATCTCTGCGCCGCCGCCATGGTTGTTTCGTCCTGCGGCGATATGTTCACCACACGCTTCGGGCGGATAGCGGAGATTTTCCCGAATTACCTCATCATCGGGGCATCGCTGTTCATGGTCGCCCATGTGCTGTACACCCTCTCCTACCGCACACTTGCAAAGTCAAAAGGATTCCGCTTTTTCAACGGCGGTGTCATCACTGCCATTGTCCTTGCGCTTGCCTGTCTTGTCTATTTCACGGTCGTCTGTTATCAGAGAAATGACTTTTCGATGTATGTTCTCTGTATGCTGTATCTGACCGTCATCACGCTCAACTGCGCAACGGTCTTCTCCTATGCGTGGTCTGCGGTAAAGAAAAAGCCGTATCTGATCTTTTGTGCCGTGGGTGCACTGTCGTTCTTTATCTCCGACCTGCTCCTCGGTCTGGAGGTGCTGGCAGGAATTTATGACTATTCGTTCCTTGTCTGGTGGTTCTACCCGATCGGACAGATACTGTTGAATGTGTTTTCGTTCTGAATTTCAAACAAAAGCCTGTGCGAATCCATACAACCCGCACAGGCTTTTTCGTTATCCGTATTTTATTAAGCTGCGATAAATCTGATCAAGCACACAGCGCACCGCATCGGGATCCCCGTCCTCGATTGCTTGTGACAGCCGGTCAGTGATTCTGCCGTCAAATGCTGTTGCAATCGCATAGAGCGGCGGTATCATCTGTTTTTCCGCATCGGTAAATGGGCGTATCTCATGATAGCCGCGCAGATATGCCTTTGCCAGTTGGTCAGACAACGCTTCTGTCAGCGGTTCTGCGTAATCCATATTGTGTGCCAGAAACCATGCTTCCATGACAGCATCACAGAACAGAATGTTATCGCCGCTGCAATTGAAATCAAACACGCCGATTCCGCCATCCTCCGTTCGGTAGATGTTGTCAATGCTCATGTCCCCCTGTACCGCATAGGCATACCGCCCTTTCAGCGGGGTCAGGACTGCCGCTTTTTCCGCATACGCACGGCAGATTTCCGAATGCATTTGCAGCTGCACGCCGCTCATTTTTTTGCCGAGAACCTCAAATTCCGAAAAATCAAAGAAATCGTTTTCGCCGAACACATCCATAATGACCCGATTCGGCACATGACACCGATTTTCCTCGGATACCGTATGCATCTGCGCCAATAAACGCCCTGTCTTATATGAAATCTCCTCATCAATTGCCGCAATCGGCTGCTCGCAGAAGTCTTCCAGCGTAACGACAGTATGATAACCGTTCCAGTCATATGTGCGGGTAAACCACAGTCCGCACCGATGATACTGCGATGTGGGAATCCCATTTTTGTTCAGAAGATCGGCAAAAGCAGTTTGTGCTTCAATGACAAAACGCCTGTCCCGTTCATCCCCGCCGCCGCGGAATTTCATAACAAGCGGTCGACACTCCGCAAAAGATAATTTGAGAATGAGACGAAACTGTTTTTCCGAAAGCTCTTCCGCGGTACAGTCATAGCGAAGC
>JAFTLK010000325.1 GCA_017455975.1 Clostridia bacterium
CGCTTTTGGCTGTCAATCCATAGAATATATCTTGCATTTTCGCGGAAATTTTGGTATACTTATGTTATCAAAAATACAGAAAGGCCGCTTGTCATCATGAAAATCAAGTCCATTACGGCATTTCCGGACACGATCCGATTTACCTTTACAGATGAAATACACGAAATCCTGACAGTCTGTACCTATGTCCCGCTGGTCTGCGGAAATGACAGTCCCGATTTTGGACCGGGAAAAGTTGTATTTCCCGGCAGAGCTGTCAGCTGTCAGACAGCCGCCGTACAGGGAGAATATGCTGAAATTCCGCGGTTCTGCGGGGATTTCGATCAGCTTGTTTGTCGGTTTTCCGTCACAAGAAACGGTATACCGATCCCGGGTGTCTGCTATGTTACAGATTTTTCCGAAGATTTTTCCCGATGGAATTATGACCCGCCGATAATCGACCGCCCCGTCGGTACATGGGTGACCGCACTGCCGGAGGATCAGGAATATCTGCGGTTTGGCTACATGATGACCGAGATCGATATGGCGTGGATTCTGACGCTGCATCCGGAGGAGGACGATATTGCGCACAGCTTCAACGGAAAAACCTACTATTTCCGCCGCGACATGATGGAGCTGTACGAAGCCTTTTCCAAGCCCTATACCGACCGCGGCATCCCGTTTCTGATCCGGTTTATCAACCGATTCCATTACCAGAATCACGATGCGTCGGAGGAGCTGTTTTCCCTGCTGCGCCATCCGGGATACGAACCGGATTTTCCGGCGGTGGAAATGAGCGCCTTCAACCTGCGCACCGAGGACGGCTTTTCCATGTACTGCGCGGCGCTGGACTTTTTGTTTGCAAGATATGCGTCGCCCGACAGTCCCTATGGCTGGTCTGTGATGACGGATATCGGCAACGAAGTCAATTCGCCCGGTATGTGGCACAATATGGGACCGATGCCGTGTGAGGGATTCATGGAGGAATACACGGTTTCCCTGCGTCTTGCGTGGCTGCTTTCTCACAAGTATTATGCGCACCACCGTGTCAATATTTCGCTGGAGCACCATTTCAATGTCGCCGACGGTGTCGGAGATTCCCTGCATTTTTATCCTGCGGCGCAGTGTCTTGCAGAGCTTATCCGGATCTGCCGCAGAGACGGCGACTTCGATTGGGGCGTGGCGGCACATCCGTACCCGTCCGATGTTCTCAATCCGGCATTCTGGGAAGACAAAGACGCTGTTTTCAGCCTTGATACCCCGAAAATTACATTGAAAAACATGGAAGTATGGCCGGCACTGCTGTCGTCACCGGACTATCTCTATCGCGGTCAGCCGCGTCATGTCATCTTTGATGAGCAGGGCTTCCATACCAATGACGATGACCCCGACACCGAAAACAAAGGTGCCTATGCGTTTGTATTGGCATGGCTGAAATTGCGGCGGCAGCCCGGAATCGATCTGCTCTTATTGCACCGGTATGCCGATATGCCGGACGACAGTGAATACAGTCTGAAGCTGGGGCTGCGCCGTGCACTGGGATACGGCGATGAGCGGCATCTGCTGATTCTGCCGGGGGCATACAAGAAAGTATGCTATGCCATCCGCGATATGGACACACCTGCAGAAGAACAGTGGATCAGGGAAGCCAGAGATTTCATCGGGTCGGAGCGGTTTGATGCACTGCTTGATCCCATGATCGATATCGATACATAATTTGCAAGTACAAAAGACAAAAGCAAGTCTGTCCGATTTCTGCGCCATGCAGAATCGGAGGACTTGCTTTGTTTGTTATCGGATGATGGGTTTCGCCATCCCTCATGGACACGGCAGCTGCTGTATCACCTGGCGTGCGGTCTCTGTGAATTTTTTGATGATGTGCGACGGATACTCCGGCGGTTTATGAGAAGCATACAGCGTTCGGGTTCCCGCTCCTTTGATGCGGTACAGCGCAATATCTTCTTTATACAGGTGTGTTTTGAACATGGTGTCGGTGACAAAGCAGATGCTGTTTCCGGATGCGGCAAGGCGGAAGGAGGTACTGAGCTGATCGAGCTGATAACTGATTTGGGGGATAAAGCCGCACGCATCAAACGCTGCCATGGCGTGCTTATACATACTGTTGCCGCGCTTTAAGAGAATGAACTTTTCATCGGAAAACCGGGCAAGATCCATTTCCGGAAGATCGGATGCAACAACGGTGCCGTGATAAATTTCTGCGGCATCCGCACAGCAGTCCTTTGTGCTTTGGTAACTGCTGCAGGTCATAGGAACGGCAAGCAGAATCGTTTCCGCTGCAAGCTCGGTGAACGCAAAGTGTGCATCCGTGGAATCATAACTGTCGATGATGATATCGATTCTGTCATCCCGGAGCATTTTCACAAGTTCCATGGAGGATGCTTCTGATATGGAAATATCCACGCCGGCATATTCCTGTGAGAAGGTATTGGCAATCACGGGCAGAATATAGGAACAGACATAGTTCGTACCGCCGATACGGAGACTGCCGGATTTCAGGGTATGGATATTTTCAATGTTCTCGACAAAACGGCGCTCGATTTCCATGATTTTTTCAGCGCACGCCAGATATTCATATCCGATTTTGGTCGGTGTCCAATCCCTTGTCCGTCTTTCAAACAGCGGCATCCCGATCATTTTCTCAACGTGCTTGATCGCCGCACTGAGACAAGGCTGTGTCACAAACAGCTTTTCTGCTGCTGTTGTCAGATTCTTTTCCTTATATACCGTATAAATATATTCCTTTTTTTCAAACATACCATCCAAGCTCACTTTCATCGGTTTCCCGAAATCCATCGGCAGCGGATAACTATAAATTTTATTTATAGTACCAATTAAAAATACAAATTGATTATATCATAAAAATGTGGTATAATCAAGCATATGAGGTGAAAAAATTTGGGATTTTGGGAAATTGTACTGTTTATTTGTCCGATGCTGTTTTTGGCTGGTATGATTGACGGTATTTCGGGCGGTGGCGGAATTATTTCCCTGCCGACATATTTGATTGCAGGTATTCCGATGAATACCGCATACGGATGCAACAAGCTCCAGAGCTTTCTCGGAACAAGTGCATCGCTTGCAAAATATGCAAAATGCGGGCTTTTGGACTGGAAACCGGCAATGATCGCCTGCGGTGGTGCTGTCATCGGTGCCAACGCCGCAACGCGTGTGATGATGCACCTGACAGACGGTGTCAAAACGTGGATCATCATCGGCGCAATGTGTTTTATCATCATACTGACGCTGCTGACATTCCGGATGCAATTTTCGGAAACCGACAGAAAAAAGCTCGTCTGCAATAAAAAGAATATGGCACAATGCTTTGGTCTTGGATTGCTGCTCGGCATCTATGACGGATTTTTCGGTCCCGGATGCGGTACGGTTGCAATGATGCTGTTTTCCGTACTTTTCAAATACGATATGCACGTGGCTGTGGGAAACGGAAAAATTATTATCGTTGTTTCCAATCTGATATCGCTCATCAGCTATATCCGAACAGGAAATGTCCTCTATTCGGTTGCACTGCCTGCATCTGCTGCCAATATGGTTGGCAGCTACCTCGGTGCATCACTTGCTGTCAAAAAAGGAAAAAAACTGGTGCGCGGTATGCTGCTGGCGGTGACAGCGGTTCTGCTTGCGCAGGCATTTATAAAATTGATATGAAGGATCGGAGGAAAATTCTATGAATCAGAAACGGATTGAAGATTACGGCATCAGAATCGGTACTCTTCCGCGCGGACCGCTGAATAAGATCACGGATGTCCGCGGCGTCCGTGTCGGTCACACCACGATCAGATCGGAGCTTTATCAAACGGGCTGTACGGTCATTCTGCCGTCAGAACAGAATGTCTTTACACATAAGCTGATCGCAGCATCGTTTGTCCACAACGGCTACGGAAAAACCTGCGGCACGGTGCAGATCGATGAGCTCGGTACGCTGGAAACGCCGATTGCGCTGACCAACACCCTCAATGTCGGGCTGGTCGCGGATGCACTGGTTGAATATACCGTAAACCGCTGCCGGGAAGACGGGGTACATGCCGCAAGCGTCAATCCTGTGGTCGGGGAGTGCAATGATGCATCCATGAATACGATCATCGACCGTCCGGTCAAAAAACAGCATGTCATGGAAGCGATTGCATCCGCCGCTGCGGATTTTGAAGAGGGCAATGTCGGTGCCGGAACGGGCACCGGATGCTATGGCTTCAAGGGCGGCATCGGTTCCGCGTCCCGCACGGTGACCATCAGCGGAGAAACCTATACCGTCGGTATTCTCGTGCAGTCCAATTACGGCGCGACAAGGGATCTTTTACTGAATGGAAAGCCGTTGGACGAAGACATTCTTGCCCAGGTCAACGGCACAGAATGCGATAAAGGCTCGATCATCGTCGTGCTTGCCACGGACGTACCGCTGACGGCGCGTCAGCTGAAGCGCGTTGTGCGGCGCTGTTCTGTCGGCATTGCCAGACTCGGCTCGTATATCGGGCATGGCAGCGGCGAGGTCTTTCTCGGATTCTCAACGGCGAATGTCATCGCACCGGCGGATGAGATGATGACCGTTCGCTGTATCAATGAAAATGTCATTGACCGGGTATTCCGCGCGGTCGGTGAGGCAACGGAAGAAGCCATCCTCAACTCCATGGTGTGTGCTTCTGCGGCAAAGGACCTTGCAGGCAATACGGTACACAGTCTGGCGGAATATTTACAGGCGGCAGAGCCCCAAACCGAAGCATAAAAAATAATAGTAAAGATAGATTGAGAGGATTTCAACATGAAAGTCAAACAGCTTACCGTACTTCTGCTGGCATCGCTTTTGCTGGCATCCTGCACATCCGACACAGGCACAGACTCCACAGTGACAACCTCTGCCGCAGAAGGAGAAACGACAGCGGCAGCCGCAGAAACAGAAGATCCAAATGACCGCTCGAATATCAAGGACAATCTGCCCGACAATCTCGATTTCGGCGGACGTACTTTCTCCATTTATGTCCATCCGGAAGCAGAAAAATATTCCATCGGCTCGGAGGACCATGTCGGTGACATCGTCAACGATGCGGTGGTTGCGCGCAATCTGGCGGTGGAAGAACGCCTGAACATTGTACTGGAACCGGAATTGCAGACAGCTTTTGACGGCAGTGTCATTTCGACAATGATTACGGCAGGCGATGCGTCGTTTGATCTGTTTACCGGATATCAGTATGAATTGGCAAAGCTCGTGACCGGCGGCGGTGTGTGCAATCTCTATGAACTGGAGCATCTTGATTTTGATCAGCCGTGGTGGTGGGTCAACTATATGAGAGAGCTGGAACTGGGTGAGGGCTCCCGCTTCTTCGCTGTGGGAGACTATTTCCTGACGGCACTTTCCTATGCGCGCACGGTTTTCTATAACAAGGATCTGTACGCCGAGTATTACGACAACGCTGACGGTCTTTACGATATGGTTCTCGACGGCACATGGACGCTTGACCGGATGTCACAGATCGCACGCGAGGTTTATATCGATGTGAACAACGACGGCAAAACCGACGAGAATGACCAGCTCGGTTATGCCACCTATCTGACGATGTCATCCGTTGACCCGTTTGTGTACGGTACCGATATCGAATTCAGCCGCCGTACCGATGACGGTCATGTGGAGCTGACGATGATGCACGATGAGGCAGTTGCTCTGGCAGAAAAGCTGGTCGGCTTCTTCTGGCAGGCAGGAAGCATGTCTCAGTTTGCAAACGGTGCTGACAATGTCAATGTATTCAGCCGCGGCAGCACCATGTTCCTCGGCAATGCCATGTTGGCAACTGCGGAGGATCTGCGTGACATGGACAAAAACTTCGGTATGATTCCGTATCCGAAATACGACGAAGCACAAACCGAATACCGTTCTCTGGTACACGATGGCGCACCGATCGGATTTATCAACGGTTCTTCGGAGAATCTGGATATCGCAGGTGTTGTACTGGAGGCGCTCAATGCCGAAACATACCGTGCTGTGACGCCGGTATGGTATGAAACCGCACTGAAGATCAAGTATTCCCGTGACGATGCTTCTTCTCAGATGATCGATTTGATTCACGACAGCATTACGACAAATTTCATCTTTGCTTATAACTACGCGCTCGGTGATATCGGTATGGTCTACCGTGATCTGGTCACCAAGAACTCGACAGATTATGCATCGACCGTTGAAAAACGCGAAGCACGCGCCGTAAAGCTGCTTGACCGTTTGTATCAGTCGTTTGCGGATATTTCGTAATGCAAATGCACATAACGAGGCAGCCGTTATGTATGTTTCTATGCGGGAGCGATGATCCATCATGCCAACAGGATAAACTGCGCAGCGGTTTATCCTTGCGGTTTCTGCCGCAAAATCAGCGATTGCCTATTTCCGATAAACATCCTATTTGATTCAACCAATCCCCTCAAAAAACAGCACATCGAACAAACTGTTTTCGATACTGTTTTGAGGGGATTTTTTCATTCAATAAAACCAGGCTGCGTTTTCTCCCGTCTTTTATATGAAATCATGATCTATGAAGTCCGAAGTGAGGTGAGAAAAATGAAAATCACGGAAAAACCGAACGGCAGCTTCATGAAAAATACGCTCTTTTCCGTGAAAGCATGCATTCCCTGATGGCTTGGTGCGCGCTCATAAATAATAAACAGGAAAGGAACAAACACAATGAATGCAAAAAAACTCACAGCACTTCTGATTTCTGTATTTATGCTTCTTCAGATGTGCGTCATCAGTGTTTCTGCAGAAACCGATTCTGATACAGCAGCGTCGGATATTGTCACAGAAACGGATGAATCATCCGAATCCGGCGATGCGGCTGAGACCGAAGCGTCCGCGATCACCGCAGCAACAGATCGCGGTGCTGTTGCAAACGCAGAAGCCGGAACCATCACGGTCGACGGCAGCAAGGACGATGCATATGCGTCCGTAACGCCGATTGAGGTCAAGTATATCGACGATGTGCCGGTTGCTGATCTGACCGACGGCACCGCAAACGTATACCTTATGACCAACAACGGTCTTCTGTATGTTTATGGTGAAATAAACGACACAAACCCATTGACCCCCGATGCAGAAGCACAGGCAAACTGGCCGTGGGATACAGACTCTCCGGAGTTATTCATCGACCCCAACGGCGACGCTTATGACAATATTTACCAGTTCCGCATCGACAACAGCGGCTACCCGTCCTTCTACATGAACTGGAACGGCGTCATGTCCGCATACGGTCCGGAAGCTGCAAAAGACTACTTTGTTTCGTACGCTGACGGTGAACGGAACGGCGGTTACACCGTTGAGTTCTGTATTGACCTCAAAAACTTCGGTGTTTGTGCAAACACGAAGCTGGGTATCAACTTCCAGTTAAACGACCGTGATTCCGACGAGAACGGCGAGATTTCCCAACGGGCTATATATAATGGCATCGCCGGTTCGTTTGATTCGTATGATTACGACTATGTAACCATTGGTGCCGGAGAAACCTATGAAGCGGTCGGCGAACCGGTCCCGTCCAGCGGAACATGCGGCGAAAATTTAACATGGACGCTGGTGGATGGCGTTCTGACGATCTCCGGTACGGGGGATATGTATGATTATGATAGTACTCATTGGGATTATTATCCCAATGTTGAACCTGCTCCATGGCAAGGACAAACTGTAACG
>JAFTLK010000326.1 GCA_017455975.1 Clostridia bacterium
ATTTAAGTTAGAAATGAGGAATTGCTTCTGACGGAAACACCGTTTCCGACAAGTAAATTCAATTTCTCATTTCTCATTTCTAATTTCTCATTCCATACAACTCCCGAAAGGTACATATCATGGAAAACAACTACTCCAACGCACAGCGTGCCGAGGTACTGACCCAGGCGCTGCCGTATATCAAGCGCTATAACGGCAAGATCGTCGTCATCAAGTACGGCGGCAATGCTATGATCAACGAAACACTCAAGCAGCAGGTCATGGAAGACATCGTGCTTCTGTGGCTCATTGGCGTCAAGGTCGTGCTCGTTCACGGCGGCGGACCGGAAATCACCGATATCATGAACAAACTCGGCAAAAAGGCGGAATTCGTCGACGGTCTGCGTGTCACCGATAAGGAAACGGTTGACATTGTGCAGATGGTGCTCGCCGGTAAGGTCAACAAGACCCTCGTCAATCTGCTCGAAAAGCAGGGCGGACGTGCCATCGGTATCTCCGGCATGGACGGCCGTCTGATCGAGGCACAGATGAAGGATGAACGCCTCGGCTATGTCGGCCGGATCACAAAGATTCACATCAAGCCGGTGTTTGACCTCCTTGACAACGGCTATATTCCCGTCATTTCCACGGTCGGCTGTGACCGCGACGGCAACGCATACAACATCAACGGTGATACCGCGGCGGCATATGTCGCAGGTGCGCTGGAGGCAGAGCGTCTCATTATGATGACCGATATCGCCGGTATTCTGCGCGATAAGGATGACCCGTCAACGCTGATTCCCGCCATTACGGTCGGAGAAGCAAAGGGACTTTATGAGGAGGGCGTGATCTCCGGCGGTATGATTCCCAAGGTCGACTGCTGTATCGAAGCCATCGAGCGCGGTGTAAAAAAGGTCACCATCATGGACGGTCGTGTCCCGCACTCGATTCTGATGGAGCTTCTGACCGACGAAGGTGCAGGTACCGAGGTTGTCGCAGATCCCGTACAGGAAGGAGCAGGAGCATGAGTGAACTGCAGAACATTGACAAACAGTATGTAGCGAATACGTACAAGCGCTTCCCGATTGAAATCGTCTCGGGCAAGGGCTCCATCGTCTATGACGATGCGGGCAAGCGTTATATCGACATGGGCTCGGGCATCGCCGTTACGAGCTTCGGTATTGCCGATGACGCATGGGTTGCCGCTGTCACGGAACAGCTTTCCAAAGTACAGCATATGTCCAACCTCTATTATACCGAGCCGTGCGCACGTCTGGCAAAGCTGCTTTGCGAGAAGACCGGCATGAAGAAGGTGTTCTTCGGAAACTCCGGTGCGGAGGCAAACGAGTGCGCGATCAAGGTCGCAAGAAAGTACGCCGCCGACAAAAAGGGTGCGGACTATTCCACAATCATCACGCTCGAAAACAGCTTCCACGGCAGAACGATCACCACACTTGCCGCAACGGGACAGGCGCATTATCATGAGCTGTTCCAGCCGCTGACCCCCGGTTTTGTCCATGCAAAGGCAAACGATCTGCCGGGTCTGATCGCTCTGGCGGAACAGAACAAGGTCGCGGCGATCATGGTAGAAATGGTACAGGGTGAGGGCGGCGTCATAGCACTTGACCGCGATTTCGTCCTCGGACTCTACGATTACGCAAAGAAAAACGACATTCTCGTCATCGTCGATGAGGTGCAGACCGGCAACGGCCGCTCCGGCGCGCTGTATGCATATATGAATTACGGCATCATGCCCGACATCGTCTCCACAGCAAAGGGCATCGGCGGCGGTCTTCCGCTCGGTGCCTGTCTGCTTGGCGAAAAGACGGAATCCGTCCTCGGGTTCGGCGACCATGGCTCCACGTTCGGCGGCAATCCTGTCTGCTGTGCCGGTGCCATCTCGATCATTTCCCGTATTGACGATGCGCTGCTCGCAGAGGTCCGCGAAAAGAGCGCATATATCTTCGGGGCACTCGAGGGTGCGGAAGGTGTGGAAAGCGTCAGCGGTATGGGTCTGATGATCGGCATCAAGACGGTCAAGCCCGCGTCCGAGGTCCTTGCATACTGCACCGAGCACGGTGTGCTGTGCCTGACCGCAAAGGACAAGGTCCGTCTGCTGCCGGCACTGAATATCCCGATGGATGTTCTTGAAGAGGCTGTTGCGGTCATCAAGGAAGCTTGTAAAGCATAACAATGAACGATGCGCACAGCATCCGTGAAATACGCG
>JAFTLK010000033.1 GCA_017455975.1 Clostridia bacterium
CGGCGGATGGGGAAACGCTCGTTGTCAGCGGTGCTGACGCGGTCTGTATTTATATCGCGCTGAAGACCGAGGGTGAGGCGATTCTGCCGGAAATTGCATCGTTTGATGCGCTGATGGCGGAGCATATTGCCGACTTCTCTGCTATTATGGGGCGTGCGGACATCGCATACGATTATGATGAAGCCATTGACGCACTTCCCGTCAACGAACGTCTTGCCCGCATCAAGGCAGGAGAAACCGACGTCGGGCTTGTCAATCTCTATTTCCAGTTCGGACGGTATCTGCTGCTGTCGTCCAGCCGCGGCGCATCACTTCCTGCCAATCTGCAGGGTGTCTGGAGCGGTTATGTGTCAGCACCGTGGAATGCGGATTATCATACCAACATCAATCTGCAGATGAACTACTGGCATGCTGAGGTTGCAAACCTCGCAGAATGTGCGCATCCGCTGTTTGATTACATCAATAATTATCTGCTGGAGGGCGGACGTACCGTCGCACGGGAATATTACCATTGCCGCGGCGCGGTTCTGCACCATCTGTCCGATATCTACGGCTTTGCCGCACCGGCCGACGGACTTTGGGGTCTGTGGCCGATGGGCGGCGCATGGCTGTGCTACGCCATGTGGGAGCACTATCTGTTTGCACCGGACACCGATTTTCTGCGGGAAACCGCGTATCCGTACATCGAGGCGTGCACGCGCTTCTTCCTTGACTACATGTTTGAGGATGAGAACGGCTATCTCTGCTCCGGTCCGTCGACGTCTCCCGAAAACCGTTATTTCATCGAGCACGACGGCAAGCGTGAGGCGGCATATCTCTGTCTGTCCCCGACGATGGATATCGAGATCATCCGCGGGCTGTTTGAAATGTACATCAAAACCGAGGCATTGCTCGGCATCAACGCCGAACAGAAGGCAGAAACGGAAGCCGCTTATGCAAAGCTGCCGCCGCTGAAAATCGGCGCGAGAGGGCAGCTGCAGGAATGGCAGGAGGACTACGATGAGCCGGAACCCGGTCACCGTCATATTTCCCACGCATTTGCGCTGTACCCCGGCTGGGAGATCAACCGGAACACACCGGAGCTGATGGATGCCATCGACACAACGCTGCGTCTGCGTCTGGCATCCGGCGGCGGACATACCGGCTGGAGCTGTGCTTGGCTCATCAACCTGTATGCCAGACTTGGACAAGGCAAGAATGCCGCTGACATGATCGCAAAGCTCCTCTCCAACTCCACGCTTGACAACCTCTTTGACAACCATCCGCCGTTCCAGATCGACGGCAACTTCGGTGCGTCTGCCGCAATGGCGGAGATGCTTTTGCAGAGTCACACCGATGTCATCGAGCTGCTGCCTGCACTGCCTGCCGGGGAGGCTTATCAGAACGGCGCGTTCGAAGGTCTGCGCGCACGCGGCGGTATCACGGTTTCTGCTGACTGGATGGACGGACGCGTTATCTGCTGCCGTCTGACATCCGACAAAAACAAAAAAGTCACCTTGCGTGTCAATGGGGAACTGTATGAGGATTACCTTGCGGCAGGCGTGACGAAAGAACTGCTGTTTACCTGATAGGAGTGTTATCATGCTGAATCAATTTATCGAAACCGCAAAAGAGTACCAAGTGCCTGCCTATGCCGTAACGGTCATCAAAGACGGCATCGTGGAAACGGCGCAGATTACCCCCGCCAATGACTGCAACGATATTTACTCCATTTCCAAGAATTTCACGGCGACAGCCATCGGTATGCTGTGTGACCGCGGAATCCTGTCGGTCGATACCCCGGTCTATGACGTGCTGTCCCCGCTGTACCCTGATATGCCGACGGTATGGAAGGAATGCACTGTTGCGCACGTTCTGACGCAGACGACCGGCATTGAGCACGGCTTTCTCGACATCGACTGCGAGGATGCGCGTAACTTCGGTGCGGACTGGCTGCACTACACACTGTTTGACCGTGCACCGACCGTCAAGCCCGGTACACTCTACCGTTACTCCGATTCCAACTTCTATCTCGCGTCGCGCATCTTTGCTGCGGCATCCGGCGAGAACATGATGGCATTTTTGCAGCGTGAGATGTTTGTCCCGATGGAATTTCAGGGACAGGCGTGGGCGGTGTGTCCGGACTGCCATCCGATGGGCGGCACGGGTCTTTTCATCCGCGTTCCCGATATGGCAAAGCTCGGTCAGCTTTATATGCAGGGCGGCGTATACAACGGTCGTCGGTATCTGTCCGAGGCATGGTGCCGGGAGGCGACACAGAACCGTGTATCGGTCGATGTCAACCGCGGCTACGGCTACAGCTTCTGGTGTGAGCACGCACATCCCGGTGAGTTCCACTGCGGCGGCATGAACGGGCAGGCAATCCGCGTCTATCCCGAAAAGAATCTTGTCATCGCATGGCAGGGTCACGATTACAACGACATGATCGGCAAATTCTTTGCACTTGCCGACAAATTCGGGCGCGAAGCATGATGACGGCAGGGGAGATTCTTTCGCTAGTCGCGGCAAAAGCACGGTCGATCGATGCGCCGCTGTATGCGATTACCGTCATCCGCGACGGCGTGTCTGTCACCGAGGAAATTCGCCTCGGCAATAAGGTCAACGCGCTCTACTCCGTAACAAAGGGCTTTGTGTCCACCGCCATCGGCCGGGCATGTGACCGCGGACTGTTATCAACCGATACCACGGTATACGAGCTGTTTTCCGCCGACTATCCCGATCTTTGTACCGATGCTTGGCGGGACTGCACGGTCGGTCATGTACTGTCGCAGACAACCGGCATCGAGCACGGTTTTCTCGACGCCGACTTTGACGATGTGCAGTCGTTTGGCGAGGACTGGATGATTCCGGTCCTCCGTCATGCGCCGGTACACAAGCCGGGGACGCATTTCTGTTACTCCGACTCCAATTTCTATCTGCTCTGCCGCATTTTTGCGCGTGTGACAGGGGAGGCGATCGGGACTTTCTGGGAGCGTGAGCTGTTCCGCCCGATGGACTTCTCCCTGCACGCATCCGCCGTCTGTCCGCTCGGTCACAGCCCCGGCGGAACGGGTCTGTTTCTGTGCTGTGAAGACATGGCAAAGCTCGGTCAGTTGTATCTGCAGGGCGGTGTCTGGCAAGGAAAACGGATTCTCTCCGAGGATTGGTGCCGCCGTGCGACGGCTCTGCAGGCGATCATCTCGGATACAGACGGCTATGCTTACGGCTTCCGCAAGTACATCTGCGCTCCGCAGGAGGAATTTTTCATCTCCGGTGCCAAAAATCAAGGGGTGCACGTGTACCCCCAAAACAATCTTGTCATCGCGTGGCAGGGACATGACCGGCAGAACAACCGGCTCGGTCCCGTCATCGAATACGCAAATACACTCGGACGTTCTGCGCTTTGATTTTTCACGGTTTCACCGCGTTTACAGGAAAGGAAGCGAAATTTTCGCACCATGACAAAAAAATACGAAATCAATATGTGTGAGGGGCCGCTGCTGCCAAAGCTCGTGCTCTTTGCCGTACCGCTGATGCTGTCCAGCATCCTGCAGCTGCTCTATAACGCCGCCGATGTCATTGTCGTCGGACGGTTTGCCGGAAGCTCGGCGCTTGCCGCTGTCAGCTCCACCGGTTCGCTCATCAATCTGATCGTCAATCTGTTCATCGGGCTTTCGGTCGGTGCCAACGTTGCGGCGGCACGGTTCTTCGGTGCCAAGGATGACCGCGGTGTACATGAGGTCGTCCACACATCGATGCTGCTGTCGATCATCGGCGGTATCGGTGTCGGTATCATCGGCTTTACCTGTTCGGGTACGTTTCTTGCCTGGATGGATTCCCCGCCCGATGTCATCGGTCAGGCAACGCTTTATATGCAGATTTACTTCTGCGGTATGCCGGCATCGATGGTCTATAACTTCGGTGCATCGATTCTGCGTGCCATCGGCGATACGCGCCGTCCGCTTGTCTTTCTGGCAATCTCCGGTGCGGTGAATGTTGTGCTGAATCTGATTCTGGTCATTTTCTTTCACATGGGTGTTGCCGGTGTTGCGATTGCAACGGTGACCTCACAGGTGGTGTCCGCCGTCTTTGTCGTGATTTGTCTGATGCGCGCCAAGGGCTCCTCCTTCTGTCTGGATCTGAAAAAACTGCGCATTTACCGCGGCAAGCTGATGCTCATTCTGCAGACGGGTATTCCCGCCGGGATTCAGGGCTCGGTGTTCTCCATTTCCAACGTACTGATTCAGTCGTCGATCAACTCCTTCGGCTCGATTGCGATGGCAGGAAACGGTGCGGCGGCGAATATCGAGGGCTTTATCTATGTTGCGATGAACGCCTTCCACCATGCGGCGCTGACCTTTACCTCGCAGAATCTCGGCGCACACAATCTGGCGCGCATCAAGCGTGTCGCTGTGACGTGTGTGCTGATTGTCACCGTGGTCGGACTCGTCATCGGCGGTGCGGCATATTTTGCCGGTGAGGTGCTGCTGTCCATCTATGACGATGATCCTGCGGTCATCGAATTCGGTATGGTTCGTATGCAGATCATCTGCTTTACCTACTTCTTCTGCGGCATCATGGATGTCATGGGCGGTTTGATGCGCGGTCTGGGATATTCCATTATGCCGATGATCGTATCACTGCTCGGTGCGTGTGCGTTCCGCGTGATCTGGATTTACACATTCTTTGCATGGAATCCGACGCTGACGTGTCTGTACACCTCCTACCCGATTTCGTGGGTACTGACGGCTGCCGCGCACGCGGTATGCTTCTTCTTTGCCATGCGGACAATGAAGCGAAAGCTCGGCGGGGCATAAAATACATGGTTTACGGCGGGACTTTCGGGTTCCGCCGTTGTGTGTATCCAAGCCTTCCCTGGTGAGGGAAGGTGGATTTCGGTGAAATTGTCCCGACAATTTCATCGAAAGACGGATGAGTCGTTTGACCGGTGAGATGCTGTACAGCGATCAAGCAGCAAGACAAAATGAAAGATTGTTACAACAATGCGCTTATACAGAATGGCAGCAAAGAACGACTCATCCGTCACTCGCCCTCGGGCTCGTGCCACCTTCCCTGACCAGGGAAGGCTTGGATGCGTGGAGTGTCACTGTAATTGCCGACCGAAAAAATTCCGTAAGATTTTCAAAAAAACACCTAACCTTTCCGATTTTCCCCGACTATATGGGTGAAAAGGAAAAACGCCTTTTCGCCCGGGCCAATCATCAATCAACCAAAGGAAACCAACATGAACCAGAATACGCTTCTTGATCTCATCGACCGCACGATGCTGGACCGCATCTACGGCTACTGCTACCGACGCACCTCGGATCACCACGAGGCGGATGCGCTGTGCTCCGATATTCTGCTGGCCGTCACACAGGCGGCGCAGAGAACGGGCGAGATATCCAATCCCGAAGCATTTCTGTGGAAAATCGCGCACAACGTGTACGCCGATTTTTCCGAGCGGCGCAGACAGCGTGCCGAGCGGGAGGCGATGCTTGATCCCGACATCACGCCGGACGACATTCCCTGCGAGGACGACGAGGAAATACTTGCCCTGCAGGACGAGCGCCTTGCAGCGATTTACCGGCAGATTGCGTTTCTCGGACGTGCATACCGCGATGTGATGGTGGCATTTTATCTCGATGGCGTACCGATTGCCGAAATTGCGCGGCGAGAGGGGACATCCGTCGGTGCGATCAAACAGCGGCTTCACTGGGCAAGGGAGAAAATCAAAGGAGAGGTAACGACTATGACAACCAATATCACAACAAACGAAAATGCAATGAAGCTCCAGCCGATGCACTGGAACATCTGGGGTACGGGCAATCCGCTGACAGGACAGGCAGCAGATCACTGCGAGCGTCAGTTTTCCCGTCATCTGGTCTGGCTGTGCAGAAAACAGGCGCGTACGGCAAAAGAACTGTCCGAGCTGCTGTGTGTGCCGATGAGCTATGTCGAGGAAGAACTCGGCATCCAGACCTTCGGTCAAAATGGCTACGGTATGCTGCGCCGGACGGAGGACGGCAAGTACATCTCCAATGTTCTGCTGTTTGACCGTGCGGAGATCGCCGCAGTGCAGAAGGTCTATCTTGACCGCATTCCCGCGTTGTGCGACATCATCGTCCGTTATGCCGAGGCACATATGGATGAATATATGACCTTCCCCTATCTCAACAAGTCTGTGGATAAGAATCTTGTTCTGTGGCGGCATGTCAAGCATTATGCGTCGATGGTCGAATGGGAGGTCGAGGAAGCACTGGACAGTGCTTTTGCCGATGTGACGAAGGCGGACCGTCCGTACACGCAGTACATTTACGAGCAGGATCCGGATGTGCGCGACTGGGGCGGCGGATGCGACGGTATCAACGCCTCCGACATTGCCGGTTACCGCCATGTGCATCTGGTGAACCTCTATAACTCCACCCTGCAGGCACATTTCCACTGCGGTCACAACATCGCAAATGATGCGCCGATGATGCTTGCCATCCGCGCGCTGAAGGACGGTATTTCCATGGATACGCTGTCTGACGCCGAGCGCGAACACGCGGCAAAGGCGATTCAGTCCGGCTATCTGTACCGCGAGGGAGATATGCTGTACACGAAGTTCTTATGTGAAACCGAAGCGGAGGACAACTATCCGACCAACGCCGACCGTGCGCTGTTTGCAGAGATTTCGCCGATCTGCCGCGAAATTGCAGAAGAGCTGTCCGTGCTGCTGCGCCGCATCATCCCCGCGCATCTGCTCGGTGAGTATCCGTTTGCCAACAACCTCGCCGGTATCCCGATCAACGATTCCGTCATTGAGACGCTGATTGCAAAGGGTCTGCTGACCGCACCCGAAGGCGGCATCGGCGCCGAGGGTATGTGGATGCGGATAGAAAAGTAATCCCAAAGCCTCCCTCACCGAGGGAGGTGTCAAAGAAAGCAGCTGCTTTCTTTGACGGAGGGAGTTCACTTTGATGAAATAAAGATTGCACCCGTACAGGTTCCATGCTGTACGGGTGCTGTTTTGTATTCAAGGCCGGATAATTTGTGCAATCAGTTCTGCCAATTGTTCAATCGAGATATCTATCGCTTCAATTCTATAGAAGACATCATTGTAATGAAAGTCAGCGATATATTTCGGTGGATTCTCCGGGGAAACGGCATCGCGATAAACACAGATCATCAGCTCCAAGGCTTCACCGCTGTCACCGATCGGAACCGTTGTCATAATTTCCGTTTCCGTCTGATACATGCAGTCATACGGCGGTCGGAGCTTGCTTGCGGTAACGAAAAATCCCGAATGATCCTTATCAGGGTTATTGATAATTTGGTAGGTGGACGTATCTTCCACAATCTGACCGCTGTTTTCAAACGTCACACCGAACTGTTTTTTGCCGATATTGAACATCATCATACCGTGTTTTTGGCTGAATGCTTCAAGGATGCTGTACAGATCGATGCCGAGATATTCCGCCATCGTATCAACATCCCATGTTTCTTTGTAATGCTGCTCGGGATCACGGTATTTCGGTGCCGCGGATAATACATCGGTGACTTCATTTAACACAAACAGATGATGGATAGAGGAATCAGCATTTTCCTCATTTGAAGGTTCCGGGGAAACGGGTTCGATTATGCTGTCTGTGTCCTGCGGAATGCTGTTTGTATTTTGCTGTTCTCCAAACCCCATGGAATCACTGAGTTTATCGGTATTTCCGGAATGCAAAGAGATCTTTTCCGATATCAGAGTACGGATGTGGGTTTCCAATGCTGACACATCATTTCGATACGGATAAAACAAAGATGTTTCTTTTACGATTTCCTCTGACGTGGAATCAATGAAATACACGCTGTCCGGCGTATAGGACAAATAATATACGATCTCATCGTTGATTTCCTCGGCGCGAAGAATCAGAATGCACTCCTCGCCGATCTCAAATATCGGAACACCTGCGCGACGGTATGCATATGTATCCAAAATGCCGTACGGCGCATAATAGGTGATTTCCTCGTCAATAGCAAGAGTGCCGAGATAGCAGTCATTGACGGTCAATGTATAGGGCGTTGACAGACATTTCTGTGCCGCGGCAGATGCTGTTGCGTCGGCGGTCAGATCATCTTCCTTGTATATTCCCCAGGGGTCGAAAACAACGCTATCGCCGCGATTCGATACCGTACAGCGGATGATCAGATTTGCGTGTGTCGTTTCGATCATTTCATCCAGCGATTCAAATGATGCATACAGCGGAGCATCCTCGGCTGGAATCGCTTTTATTTGTGCAATAAAGAGGTCTTCTGTCCGGGATAGATACCGCATTATTATAATTCCACCGATAAGCAACAAAAGACACGCTGCTGTCGCACCATATCGGATCATGGCAGTATGAAATTGCTTCCGTTTCCAGTACTTTGAATTTTCTGGGCTTGCTTCTTCAATAAATGTTTCATCCAACAGATCCATATAAACAATCATTTGCTCTCGTGTCATACAGAAATTCCCTCTCTTTCCAGATGTTCTTTGAATTTTTTCCTTGTCCGCATCAGCATAACCTTGATCTTGCTTTCCGTCATGCCGTAATCTGCGGCGATTTCCTTGATAGAACTCA
>JAFTLK010000327.1 GCA_017455975.1 Clostridia bacterium
CATCTGCGGTCAGACTCCTTTCTTCGATATGCGGCAGCTGCAGAATCAATCGTTGGATTCCTGTTCTGCTTCGCCGCGGGTGATCTTGATGGTATACAGCGTTTCAAAGGCTTCATCGACCAGTGCGTCGACATCGACCTTGGATTCCTCGCGCTCAACCTTCCACAAAACAGGCTTGGTGCGCGGATGACGGGGCGTGAAGACGGTACAGCAGTCCTCGAACGGCTCGATGGAAATATCAAACGTATCGATTCTGCGGGAAATTTCAATGATTTCTTCCTTGTCCATACCGATACACGGACGGAAAACGGGAACTTCTGCAAGCACATTGGTCACGCCGAGTGCTTCCATTGTCTGCGATGCGACCTGACCGAGGCTCTCTCCTGTGACAAGCGCATTGCACTTGTACTTTTCCGCGGTTTTGTTGGCAAGGCGCATCATGAAGCGGCGGAGCAGCAGCGTAAAGTAATCTTCCTCGCAGTTTTCGTTGATCGCTTCCTGGATTTTGGTCACGGAAATGACGTGCATGTGAATTTCGCCGCAGTACAGCGACATTTTCTTTGCAAGCTCGATAACCTTTTCTCTGGCGCGCTCGGAGGTGTAGGGGAAGGACTCAAAATGGAGCGCTTCGATTTTGACGCCGCGCTTCGCCATCATAAAGCCGGCGACAGGAGAGTCGATGCCGCCCGACAGCAGCAGCAGCGCACGTCCTGCAGAGCCGACCGGCATACCGCCGGCACCCTTGTCCTGTCCTGCGTGAATATATGCTGCCGTATCACGGATTTCGACACGGACAACAATGTCGGGATTGCGCACATTGACGCGCAGACGCGGCAGGGTGGACAGAATGACGCCGCCGCATTCGTCGCAGATCTCGGGAGAATTGAGGGGGAAGGCCTTGTCCGAACGCTTTGCCTCGACCTTGAATGTTTTATACGGTGCAAGCTGCGTCGGAACCCATGCACGGAGCGCATCTGCGATGGCTTCCATGCTCTTTTCGACCTTCAGCGCACGGCTGACACCGACAAGACCGAAGATCTTTTTGACTTCTTCGTATGCGCCGTCAATGTCGAAGGTATCGGTTTTCGGGTCGATGGTGATGGTCGACTGGGAAGCGCGGACCTCGCACGGACCGTACAGGTACATGCGGCGCTTGACCTCACGGTTCAGCATGGATTCAAAAAACTTGCGGTTTGCGCCTTTGAGGACGATCTCACCGTATTTGCAAAGAATAATTTCGTTCATGATGATGTTTTTCTCTTTCTTGATATTGTTCTGTCGGCAGGCAGGAAAATGAGAATCAGCCTCTGCACTGTCCGTCGCCGTTGATTAGATATTTGACCGTTGTCAGCGCGGATAATCCCATCGGACCGCGGGCATGGAGCTTCTGCGTGGAAATGCCGATCTCCGCACCGAAGCCGAATTCATCGCCGTCGGTAAAGCGCGTGGAGGCATTGACGTATACACACGCCGCATCGACTGACTGCTGGAAATATGCGGCATGGCGGATGTTGTGTGTAACGATACACTCGGAGTGCTTCGTGTTGTACCGGTTGATATGGGAAACGGCTTCTTCCACGGAATCGACGATCTTTACGGCAAGAATATAGTCGTCATACTCCGTCGACCAGTCATCCTCTGCGGCAGGGGTACAGCCGGGAAGCATTTTCTGCGTTCTTTCGCATCCGCGGATTTCCACAGGCGTGTGGAAAGAATCCAGAGACTCTTTCAGCATCGGCAGGAAGGCTTCGGCCACGCTGTCATGAATCAGCAGTGTTTCGATGGCATTGCAGACGGAGGGACGCTGGGTCTTTGCATTCATCGTCAGCGTGACCGCCATGGCAAGGTCAGCGGATTCGTCAACAAACAGATGGCAGTTGCCCGCACCTGTTTCGATGACGGGAACTGTAGCGTTATCTACCACAGAGCGGATCAGACCCTTACCGCCGCGCGGAATCAGTACATCGATCAGACCACGCATCTGCATGAGTGCCGTCGCGCTGTCGCGGGAGGTATGTTCAATCAGACAGATGCAGTTTTCGTCAAAGCCTGCGGTCATCAGACCTTCGCGGAGAGCGGCGACCATGGCGCGGTTGGTGTGAATGGCTTCCTTGCCGCCGCGCAGGACCGCCGTGTTGCCCGATTTGATGCAAAGTCCTGCGGCATCTGCCGTGACGTTCGGACGAGCTTCGTAGATCATACCGACATTTCCGAGCGGAACACGGATGCGGCGGATCTCCAGACCGTTCGGTCGTGTGAAGACCTCACCGCCGCCGAGCGGATCGGGCAGGGAGGCAAGTGCGGCGAGGGCATCGGCAATGGCGCAAAGCCGCGTTTCATTGAGCCGCAGTCTGTCCTGCATCGGTACGGAAACACCGTTTTCCGCGGCATGGAGCATATCGGTTTCATTGGCAGCGAGAATGTCAGATGTGTGTGCAATCAGCGAATCGCGCATCGAGAGCAGCGCACGGTTTCGGGCAGCGCCCGATGATGCGGCAAGCGCGGTGCCTGCGTTTTTTGCCGCAGTACAGAGGGCGGCGACCTCGTCAAAAATCTGTGACATGAGTGGGGGATCCTTTCATTCGGATTGCGTGGAAACCGCATCGGTATCAGCGTCGGTTTCGGATGATGGTTTTTCTGTAACGGAGGTATCGTAAATGGCAAAATCGGTCAGTACCATGACATCGCGCAGATCGGACAGCGGAGAGGTTGGTGTGATGACAGCCGAGCGTGCACCGGTGGCGGGATCGGTCAGAATTTCGGTGATCTCGCCGATCAGAAGCCCACGCGGATAGTAGCTGTTGACGCCGGAGGTACGGATTCTGTCGCCGATGGCAATGTCCGCGTCCTCCTCAAGATAGGTCAGAAGCAGGTTGCCTGCATCGCGGTATAAATAGGAGCCTTCTGCGATGCCGAGATCGCCGGAGCGTTCGACATATGCGCCGACGGCAGAGGAAAGCTCCGTGATCGGCTCGGCTTTTGCCCAGTTTCCGCCGACCTCTGTGATGCGTCCGACAACGCCGGACGGCGTGATGACGGGATAGCCGACAGCGGCCCCTTCAACGGTCCCCGCATTGAGTGTCAGCGTGCGGCGGTAGCCTGCGGTCTCATCGGAGGCTACGATCTCGCATTTCAGAAAGCGGTAATCGCTGTGATCTTCCTTCAGCGACAGAAATTCGCGCAGGAACGCATTTTCTTCCAGCGTCAGCTCCGCTTCACGGACGGTATCCTCCATCGACGCCAGCTGTGCGCGGAGACGCTCGTTTTCCGCTTTGATCGCGTCGAATTCGGTCAGATAGGCAGAGACGCTGCGGATGCTGTCACCGATATCGGAGAAAACGCCGCGGATGGGCGACAGGACGGTATTGACGACCGTGCGTACCGGCTCTGCGTGTCCTGTGAGGATCAGCACGGTCGGAACCCCGGCGCAGAGCAGCGCGCAGATGAGCACCGGGATCAGAAATTGCAGAAATTTCGGTGTGTTTTTCATGTGGTGTTATTTTGTACGGAAGCGGATGATCCGGTCGACGTCACCCGTGTATTCAAGCAGACGGCCAAGCCCAAGAACCGAACAGTCCTGCGGGTTTTTGGCGATCTGCACCTTCAGATGAGAGGCGCGGGAGATCAGCGCCGACAGGCCGCCGAGCAATGCACCGCCGCCCGACAGCATGATGCCGTCCTCCAGCAGATCGGCCGCCAGCTCAGGCGGAGTGTTTTCAAGGGTCGCGCGGATGGCATCGGCGATACCGGCGATCGGTTCTGCCATTGCTTCTGCCATGTCATCGCCCGTGACCTTGATCGCAACCGGAAGACCGGTGATGACATTGCGGCCGCGGATCTCCATTTCCTTCGGTGCGGCATTGCTGCCGGAGATCTTTGCTTCAATGGAACCGATGGAGCGCTTGACATATTCGGCGGTGGTATCGGAGATCATGACGTTGTATTTGCGGCGGATGTAATCGCAGATGGCATCGTCCAGCGTGTCTCCGGCAATTCGGACAGAGCGGGCGACGACGATGGCACCAAGGCTCATGACAGCGATCTCTGTCGTGCCGCCGCCGATGTCAACGATCATCGAGCCGCGCGGATGGGTGACGCGCAGACCGGCGCCGATGGCGGCAACGAGCGACGATTCGATGAGCGCCACGCTTTTTGCGCCGGCCTCCAGAATGACTTCCTCCACCGCACGGCGTTCGACGTCATTGATGGAATACGGCACGCAGACCATAACGCGCGGACGGCCGGACAGAGAGGTGCCTGCCTTCTGCAAAAAAACATCCACCATGGCGACTGCCGCGTCAAACTGTGCGATGACGCCGGAGCGGATCGGGCGGCGGACAGTAACATCATCGGGGGTCTTGCCGGCCATTCTGGATGCGTCCAGACCGACGGCGAGGACCTCCTCTGTCGTTTCCGAAACGGCGACGGCCGACGGCTCACGGAGGATGACACCCTTGCCCTTGACAAATATTCTGGAATTGGCGGTACCGAGATCGATGCCGATGCTTTTCATTTCAACGTTTTATCCTTTCAGACGGTATATAAGTTAGGCGGTCAGGCAAAATCGTGGAGCCCGGCACCGAAGGTGCTCAGCAGAAGCTCGTCTGCGCGGGTCAGCGGAAGACCGACGACATTGAAGTAATCGCCGTCGATGCGATCGACAAACAAACTGCCGCGGCTCTGGATGCCGTATGCGCCGGCCTTGTCGCAATGCTCGCGTGAGGCAATGTAACGCTCGATCGTTTCGTCGTTCAGCGTACGGAAAAAGACCGCAGTTGTCTGGACATCGACAGAGAGCATGCCGCGGCCTGCCGCAGCGATACCGGTGAAGACCTCATGGCGGCAGCCGGAGAGCGCACGCAGCATCCGGCGGGCATCGTCGTCATCGGCGGGCTTTTCAAGAATGATGCCGTTCAGCGCGACGACCGTGTCGGCTGATAAAATGACAGTATCGGATAAGTCGTGTCCTGCGGCGGTGAGCTGTTCTGCGGCAGCCCGTGCTTTACGGCAGGCAAGCCCCATGACAAGCTCCTCTGGAGACAGGGCTGTGCGGTCACAGACCTCCTCTGTATCGGGAACAAAAACGGTATGCGGGACACCGAGCATCTCAAGCAGCTCGCGGCGGCGGGGGGACTGGGAGGCTAGAATCAGTTTCATCTTCGAAAACCTCGGTTATGATTTATAGAAATAATTGCCGACGATCAGGCTGATGACTACGCACAGTATGACGGCGACGGACAGATCCACCGACAGCCCAAAGGTCAGGCGGATGACGGACAGATCGAGTATGACGGGAGATTCCAGCCCAAAGGACAGCGCGTAAGACAGCCAACCGAGTGCAGGAACGGCGGTCGTGACCTTGGCAAGCAGTGAGCCGACAACGATGCCGATCAGTACCATAAATGCGGAGAAGATCGATTTTGCACGCATAACGGTCACGCTCCTGTAGAGCCGAAGCCGCCTGCTCCGCGCTCCGTTGCATCGAGGTCGTCGACCTCGGTCATCGAGGCGATATAAACCGGGACAAATACCATCTGCGCGAACCGTTCGTCCGGCTGCATTATGTAATCCTCATCGCTTGTGTTGGAAACGGAAACCATGACCTCGCCGCGGTAGTCCGCATCGACCACGCCGACGGCGTTGGACGGAACGAGGCCTTTTTTGTGTGCCAGACCGCTGCGTGCAAACAGCAGCGCGGCGATGTCATTGCGTTCGGGCGCAATTGCAAAGCCGCAGGGAATCCGGACACGGCTGTGTGCGGGAATGACGGTGGGAGCGTCGATGGCGGCATGCAGGTCCATACCGGCTGCCGCGTCGGATGCGTAATGAGGCAGCGTGACGGTCGGATGCAGACGCTTGATTTTTACATTGAGATTCATGGGACTTCTCCTTGTTTTATTCATCATCGGTCTGCCACGGATGATAGTCGAGATCGATCTTCTCGTCCTCGTGGCGGACCTCGGGGATATCTTCTTCAAAAACAGCGCAGGTGATGGTTGGAACGTACTCGGTAAATTCGTTTGCCGCCTGCGACAGCAGAACGATTTCATCGGTGACGGGCGTCATGGACGACAGAATACAGCTTCCCTCAAAAATGGGGGCTTCGTTGTATGCGAGGTCGAGATTGCCCGACTCAAGATTCAGACGGTATATAAAATCGATGTCGTAAAAATATACAAATCTGCCGTCGGGAGACAGCGTGAGCGTCTCTGTGTCCTGCTCCGGATGCAGCGGGAATCGGTACAGTCCGCCCATGTCCATATCCAGCTTTTGACCGGAACGGATGTCATAAACGTAGGCGGAGTCATTGGTTCCCTGCAGAATACCGGTTGTTCCGCGGATCAATACGGCGGATTCCGATTCACTGCTCTTTTGGGGTATGACACACGGAACGGGATTCCCGTTATCCTCCGCATAATACCAGACATCGTCGGTGCCGTTGTGAGACCGTTGGCGGAATACGACGGTATGCCGATCACAGCCGTAGGCATACCATGCCCGATCGACACGACCGTCATCGGAGATTTGGGTGATGCCGCCGTTGTCGGGACCGTCTGTGTATTCGTATAAAATACCGTCCTTATCAAAGAACAGCAGGCAGCCTCTTTCTGTATACACCTGCCAGACACCGAGCACGTCTTCTGCAATCGGAGCGGCACCGCTCTCATCGGCAAGGTACAGAATCCCGTCGGCATGAGACAGCACAACGGCTTTGCCGCCGATATCACCCTGATATACCGTAATTTGTTGTTCATCTGCTGACGATGCAAAAAATGTACGGTATTCACCGATCTTTGTACTGGGAACCGATATTTTCGCATGAGGCAGAGAAATCGTACAAAGTGCAGTTTCGAGCGGGAAATATTCCATTTTTTCGCTGTCATACGCAAATGCCGATGGCTGTTCCTTCGTCAGCGGCAGATGGTAACAGTACGGATTCGTACCGGTTCTCGGAATCGGATAACCGAGAATTGCGCCGTCCACCGACGACATCCGATAGTCATAACCGCCGGTCGGCAGAAGCAGATTGTCGCCGCAGCTGCACAAAAGACACGACAGCGTCATCAATAGTCCGCAGAGCAGCGCGGCGATTTTGGTTTGATGGTTTCGGATCATGTTGGTTTGATTTGCGGTACATTACAGGCGGCGGAATGCCGGGAAATCGGCATACGGAACACCGCGGAAGCCGGGTGTTTCATAGGCACGGATCACAGCCTCTGCCTGTGCCGCCGATTCGGTTGTAAACATATGGTGGACGAATGCCGCATGCAGACGCGCGATATCATCCTGCTTGTCCGCCATATAAAGGGGCGAGGCATTGTGGATGATGTTGCGGTGCGGATACATGCGCGTGACGGGGAATCGCATTTGCTTGCGGTCACGCATGACCGAGATCGGATGCGTGTCACAGTAGCGGCAGGGGTTGGCTCGGTCGGTCGTCATCGGTGCATCGCCGATATGCTCGCGGATGATACAGCGCTGCAGCGTCATCATCGGCAGACGTCCGTAGGTGATGATGCCGTGGGGCAGTACCGATCTGACATCACGCATCTGCGGCGGTGTCAGCTCCGGCGACAGCAGAAGATCGGAAAGCCCGGAATCCTTGTATACATCGGCGGTATCTGCTGTCCAGATATTCAGCCGCAGGTCTCCGTGCAGCACGAAGCCGTATTGGGAAGCCCGTGCGATGTGTCCGACGTTGCAGACGAGCGCGTGTGCAATGCCTGCCGTCTTTGCTTTTGTCAGCATATCCTCCACAGAAGCCCATTCGCTGTCGAAGATCACCGGCGGCAGAATGATACCGTTGACACCGGCATCCAGTGCGCGCTGTGTATCTGCCGCAAAGGTATGCAGGGGCAGATAAATGATATCGTATACATTCCGGGCGATCCGCGGGATACGGTCGGCAAACAGGAACGATGCCTGTCCGGGATACGGATATGCGCCGGTGAATGCATCGGTTTTCGGCGCCGCAAGTGCTTCATAGAGCGCATTGGCCGGCGGAAGATCGACCGGGGATCGGGTTTTCAGCCGATGCTCCAGCGCTTCAGCCGCGTCACGGCGCAGGGCGTTGACCGCCGACATCGGCAGCATGAGTCCGTCATCGAGCAGAATATCGGTGTTTTCTGCCGCAAACGGTGTTGCACCGAGCTTGGTCAGATTCTTTTGAAGCTCGTCTGCGGTGACCGCACGCGATTGTGCTTTGTCGGGAACAGCACCGGTTACGGTAACGGCTTCACCGTTTGCCGAGAGGGTCAGTGCGGTCGGTTCACCGGCTTTACAGGTGAATGCAATGTCACACGGCATGCGGCGGGTGATGGGACGGCCTGCGAGCACATCCTTTTCCGCCTTCGCGGTTGCCGTTTTATCATATTCCGTGCGGATGCCGCGCATGGCCCGTCCGGTGGTACCCTTGAAATAGCCGTCGGTAAAGCTGCCGCCGCGCGAAAACAGGTCGGACAGTTCCTGCAGCTCCTTGGCTGTCGCCGCACGCCGCTCATCGAGCAGACGGCGGTAGATGCGGACAACGCCGGTGACATAGGCGGGACTTTTCATACGTCCCTCGATCTTGAAGGATGCCGCGCCGAGCGAAAGCAGCTCGGGAATATGTGCGGCGAGGCAGTTATCCCGCAGAGAGAGCGGAAATGCATCAGCCTCGTCGCGGGAGGATTTTGTTTTTTTGCTTGCCGCAGGACCGTCCATCTGATACGGCAGACGGCAGGGCTGTGCACAGGCGCCGCGATTGCCGCTTCTGCCGCCGACCAGCGCCGAAAACAGACAGCCGCCAGATTGCGATACACACATCGCGCCGTGAATGAACAGCTCCGTTTCAATCGGCGATTCACGGCAGAGCGTGGAAAGATCGGCAAAGGAGAGCTCTCTTGCGGCGACCATGCGGGAAAATCCGAGCGCAGCAAAGAAGCGCGCCGCGTCGGTGTTGTGTCCGGCGCACTGCGTGCTTGCGTGCAGGTCGATCGATGGGAAATAGCGGTGGATGAGCGATGCCGTACCGAGGTCGGCACAGATGATGGCATCCGCACCCCAGCGTGCGAGCTTTTCCGCATAGCGCAGAACCTCCGGTTCCTCACGCTCGGTCGGCAGGGTGTTCAGCGTGATATTGGATTTAACACCCCAGAATGCACAGGTACGGATGGCATCTTCCATCGCCGCATCGTCGAAGTTATCAGCCGACATCCGGGCATTGAAGCGGCTTCCGCCAAAATAAACGGCATCTGCGCCTGCATGGATGGCGGCATCGAGTGCTTCACGGGTGCCGGCAGGTGCCAGCAGCTCCGGGAGGGTGTGCTTTGTCATGCCTGACCGTTATCGTCTGCGGAAAGCTTCTCGTTTTCGATGCGCTGAATTTCCAGGTCCAGACGCATGGTTTCCAGCTCGCGCTTCAGCTTGCCGTTTTCGGCCTCCAGACGGGCGTTCTGATCGGTCAGATCCAGCAGAAGCAGCAGCGCTGCATCAAGCTTGGAGGAATAGGGCGATGCCTGCAGAATGGCGTCCATCTGCTCGGTGACATTGTCTGCCAATGCACTGACGAAGGCATCTTCGTAGTCGGTATGTACGGTCAGCTGAAGACCGCTGATTGTAATGCTGCACTTGTTTTTCATGGGTGTCCTTCCTTTCCGGGAAATCGGTATCAGAACCGACCGTTCCGTCAAAATCGGTCTTTTTGATCGCTGTTTGCCGATTCGGTATTGCAATTTCCAAAAAGATATTGTATAATGTAGATACCAATCGTTTTGTCGATCTGTACTATATTATTATACTACATTTCAAGCGGTATGAAAAGGCTTTTTGCGAAAAATTTTCAATTGGTTCTTACATTTTTTGATTTTTGCCGCGCCCCGAAGAAAGGAATATCCCTATGCTGATCCATCAAACAAACAATGCCAATCGAATTGTCGTCAAGGTCGGCTCCTCGACGCTGACCTATGGGACAGGGCTGATCCACCTGCGCCGTTTTGAGCGGCTGGTCAAGGTGCTCTCCGACCTGCGTAATGCAGGCAAGGAGATCGTGCTTGTATCCTCCGGCGCCGTTTCCGCCGGTGCCGCAGTACTCGGACTTGACCATCATCCCAGCTCCACCGAAGAAAAGCAGGCGACCGCCGCGGTCGGTCAGTCGGAGCTGATGCGGATGTATTCCGAGGAGTTTTCCAAGTTCGGTCACACCGTTGCGCAGATTCTGATGACCAAGGATGTCATTGACACACCTGTCCGTCGTGCAAATGCGGAGTCCACCTTCAAGACGCTGCTTTCGATGCACTGTATCCCGATCGTCAACGAAAACGACTCGGTTTCCTTTGAAGAACTGAACTTCGGCGGCAACGACACACTTTCCGCTTATGTCGCGCTGATCTGTTCGGCGGATCTGCTCATCAACATGTCCGACATCGACGGCTTTTACGATGCCGATCCGCGCTCCAATCCGCGCGCAAAGCGTATTCCGGAGCTTGACCGCGTTGATGAGGCGGTCTATGCAATGGCGGGCGGTGCCGGAACAAAGCGCGGTACCGGCGGTATGATCGCCAAGCTCAAGGCGGCGCAGATTGCCGAGCAGGCGCATATTCCGATGATGATCGTCAACGGTGTCAATCCTGATATTCTGTACGACATTGTCGACGG
>JAFTLK010000328.1 GCA_017455975.1 Clostridia bacterium
CGGGGTAACCTGCGGCGGACTCCCAGCGGGAAACTGCCTGCGGGGTGACACCGAGGGAGAGGGCTAACTGCTCCTGCGTCATGCTGTGTTCTGCGCGCAGACGGCGCAGATTTTCTCCAAGCGGTAAATGCATGGTTTGGCTCCTTTCGTGTTTGGGTGCCGATGCATCGGTGTGTTCCTGTCAGCTGATGACACCATTATACCGCAGGTGAGGGAAGAAGTCAACAAACAATCAATTGTTGTGAGGGTCAATGAGGTGTTGATTTAGATACACATCGTTTTCCCCAAAACGACCATTCATCGCCTGTAATATTCTGCCCGCATACAGCGCTGACAGAGCGGATCCGTGCACTTGTGTGATGTGAATCCGTCGTAAATGGCTTTCGCGCGCGGAGAGGTCAGTATTTCATCAAGGCTTTGCGAAAACAGATTGCCCAGCGGAATATCGCCGTCGTGGTCAAGACAGCAGGGGACGACGGTGCCGTCCGAAAGCACCCCGATCTGGTCACGCAGTCCGTAGCAGAAGCCCTTTTCCGAAAGCCGGGGGGAGGTCAGCGACGGCCAATCGAATTTTTCGCCCCATTCGAGAAAAATGCGGTCAAAAAGGCGGTATCCGGAACGTGTCTGTGTCCATGCATCGGGAAATGACGCATGCAGCAGGGCAAGCACCGCATCGTTCTTTTCGTGCAGGGCGCCCTCGGCGCGGCCGTCCAGATTCCAAAGGCGCAGAACGGCGATCGTGCCTGCTGCAGCTGCGTTTTTGGCAAATGCGATACAGGTGCGGATATAGTCCTCAAATGCCATCGGGATATCGTTTGCTTCAAAGGCATGCAGGGAAATGCTGACCTTGTGCGGGCATGTACCCTCTGCAAGCAATGCATCGCCGCATCGGCCGAGCAGTGTGCCGTTGGTGGTCAGCATCGTATGAAAGCCCGCAGCGTTTGCCTGCCGCAGAAATTCGGGCAGCAGCGGATGCGCCGTCGGTTCTCCCATCAGATGAAAATAGAGATAGTCGGCCCATGGGCGCAGCTGTTCGGTCAGATGGGTAAATTCGGCTTGTGTCATTGTATGCGGACGGCGTTTTGTGCCCGGACAGAATGCGCAGGAAAGGTTGCAGACATTGGTGATCTCAAGATATGCTTTATGTGTCGGCATGGATGCCTCCCGGATAAATCGTTTGCCTAATCATACCACAAACGCAGGGAAAAATCAAGTGCATTTTGCATGGGGGACGGATAAGATTGGACAAGACTCTTGACTTTCACTGAAAATATGATATAATTATGATGGATCATTCTAAAAAAGAGAGGATGAAGACAATGTCGGAGCAAACGACCGACCGCCTGCAGCTTTGGCGGGAGCAGATCGCTTCCTTTACGTTCCCCCGCTGGCATGAGCTGCCGGAGGTGGAGCTGTACATGGATCAGATCGTCGGCTACCTGTCGCAGAAGCTCGGTGTGTTCTATGATACCGATGATGACCGCCGCAGCATTACCGCGACGATGATCAACAACTATGTCAAGCAGAAGATCGTTGCGCCGCCGCAGAAGAAGCGGTATTCCCGCGCCGCGGTGTCTGCGCTGATGGTGCTGTTCTGTGCAAAGCAGGTCTTATCGATCGGCCTTTGCGGACAGCTGATCGCGCAGTGCAGGGACGGTATGTCTGGGGACGGCGATGAAGCGGCAGCCGCATTCCACGACCGGTTCTGCCATGTCTTTGAACAAGTACTGCACCACACGGTCGCAGAGGACGAGGATCTGACATACCTGTCCGTTTTGCGCACCGAGGACTGCACGCTTGCGACGACGGCGATTGCATTTGCCAACCAGCTGTATGCAGAGCGGCAGATCCTGCACAGTGCACAGGCAGATGACAACTCAAACGAAAAGGAAACCACCGCAAATGAATGAAATGAAACGACCCGTGTCCATCCATCTGCGCTCGATCCAGCAGGAAGCCTCCAACACCGAGCTGTTCCGCGGTATCATTGAGGCATTCGGTGATGAAATGGAGCTGACGGCGGCACCGGAGGAAGAGGATACGTTACTTGAGATCCGTGCGCAGGGCACACTTACCCGCACGGAGGACGGCAGAATTTCGCTGTCCTATGACGAAACGGAGCTGACCGGTATGGAGGGCTCGACGACGACCGTCACCTTCTCCGAAGCCGATCCCGCGACCGTCACGATGCTGCGCTACGGCTCTGTCACAACAACGCTGGTTTTTGAGCAGGAGCGTCGGCACATCTGCGTTTATGAAACGCCGATCATGCCGTTTGAGATCTGCATTTATGCACGTCGTGTGGAAAACGGACTGACGATGGATGGCGGCGACATTCTGCTGGACTATCTGATCGAGATCCACGGAGCAAAGGCGGAGCGCACGCGCTTTGAGCTGCACGTCACGCCGACCGAACAGTAAACCCATCAAAACGGCGGCATCTGCCGGCCGGAGAAAGGATATGGAAACATCATGAATACCGAAAATGTAAAAAAGCTGCAGCAGACGATGCCCGAGGGGCTGGATGCGATCCTCATCACCTCGGAAATGCATCAGTATTATCTGACCGGCTTCAATCTGCAGGACGGCTATGTCGCGGTACTGCGTGACCGTGCATTCGTCTTTGTCGACTTCCGCTACATCGAAGCGGCGCGTGCGGAGATCGACGATGCGCTGTTCACCGTATACGACAAGTCCGGACTTGAATTCATCCGCGATACACTGCGCGATGCCGGTGTAAAGACCGTCGGCTTTGAGGACAAGGTTGTCACAGTCGATCGCTTCAACTGGTACAAAAAGGTCTTCGGCGAGGAAACGGCGCTGCAGCCCATCGGAGGACTTTTGGAAGACCAGCGTACTGTCAAGACGGAATATGAGCTTGACATGATCAAGCGGGCACAGGCCATCGGCGACGCTGCATTTGCGCACATCCTCGGCTTCATCACGCCCGACAGAACGGAAACGGAGATCGCTGTGGAGCTGGAATACTTTATGAAACGACAGGGTGCATCCGGCACATCGTTTTCGACCATCTGTGTCTCCGGTGCGGCATCGGCGCTTCCGCACGGCGAGCCGAAGAACCGCCGCCTCGAAAAAGGCTTTCTGACCATGGACTTTGGCTGTATCTACAACGGTTACTGCTCCGACATGACGAGAACCGTTGTCATCGGGGAAGCGGATGCGGAAATGCGCCGCGTGTACGATACCGTTCTGCGTGCGCAGTGTGCGGTTCTGGACGCGATTGACTGGCATTCCAACTGTGCCGAAATGGATAAGATCGCGCGCGACATCATCGACAATGCCGGATACAAGGGCAAGTTCGGTCACTCCCTCGGTCACGGCGTCGGTCTTTACATCCACGAAAAGCCCGGCCTGAACTCCGGTGCAACGCAGACCGTGCTTGAAAACGGTCATGTTGTCACCGTCGAGCCCGGTATTTATCTGGAAGGTCAGTACGGTGTCCGGATTGAGGATATGGTCATCATTCACGGAAACCGTGCCGAAAATATCACAAAATCCCCCAAGGAATTGATTATCCTGTGAGTTTATTCTGCATATTTGCATGATTTGCACAAAGACGGGGAAAAATACACAAGAAATTTTTCACACATAACACTTGAAAAAAATATAAAAATATAGTAAAATATAGTAGTATTATATGCCTATAGTTTTGCTTTATAATATTTTGGAGGTTACAGAAAATTATGGTTATTGCAGGCGATTTTAAGAACGGCGTAACATTTGAAATGGACGGTAAGGTTGTCCAGGTCATCGAATTCCAGCATGTCAAGCCCGGTAAGGGTGCTGCGTTCGTCAGAACCAAGCTCAGAGACGTCATCAACGGCTCTGTCATTGAAAAGACCTTCTCCCCCACCGACAAGTTCCCGCCGGCGCATATCGACAGAAAGGATATGCAGTACATGTACAACGACGGCGACCTGTACTACTTCATGGATATGGAATCCTACGAACAGATTCCGGTCGGCAAGGATCTGCTCGATGACAACTTCAAGTTCGTCAAGGAAGAAATGATCTGCCGCATCAACTCCTACAAGGGTTCTGTCTTTGCAGTTGAACCCCCCATGTTCGTTGAACTCGAGATCACCGACACCGAACCCGGCTTCAAGGGCGATACCGCTACCGGTACCACCAAGCCCGCAACACTCGAAACCGGCGCTGTCATCAAGGTCCCGCTGTTCATCGACAACGGTACTGTCATCCGTATCGATACCAGAACCGGCGAATATCTCGAAAGAGCATAATCGGTTATACTAAGCAAGTATAAAATTTGTTCGGGCGATTCTTGAATCGCCCCTACAATTATTTCTCATGCATGAAGTCTCTATGGCTGAATGCAAAGATTAACCAAAGGAGGTCTGTGAACATGACACTGACTGAAAAGGTAGCATATCTCAAGGGTCTGATGGAAGGTCTGAACATTAACAAGGATACCGCTGAAGGCAAGGTTCTCTGTGCAATGGCTGACATTCTTGAAGACATGTCCACCTCTGTTGTCGATCTCGAAGATTCCATGGCAGAAGCACAGGGTTATCTGGACGAGCTGGACGACGATCTGGCGGATGTCGAAGACATTGTCTACG
>JAFTLK010000329.1 GCA_017455975.1 Clostridia bacterium
CCCAGCCGAGATCGTCTTCGTAGAACTGCGTCTGGCCGTTGTTGCGCTGGATCTTGGTGCGTTCGGTAATCGAGGTCAGATGATCGGATTCATCCTTGATGCAGATGCCGCGTGCGACATGACCATTGTCGGACAGAGTGTTTTTCAGAATGAAGCCGCACATGCAGTAGTGCTGCTTGCCGTCGTCGGGAATATTGCGCAGGAACTCACCGACCTTTGCATAGGAGTCTGCACCGTAGAAGTCATCGGAGTTGATGACCGCGAAGTTATCGCCGTCAACGGCTTCCTTTGCACACAGCAGTGCATGTGCCGTACCCCACGGCTTGACGCGTCCCTCGGGAACGGAATATCCTTCGGGAATGTCGTTGATGTCCTGGAATGCGTAGCGCACTTCAATGGCACCGCGAACGCGAGCGCCGACCGTTTCTTCGAAGATCTGATGATTTTCCTTCTTGATGATAAAGACCACGCGGTCAAAGCCTGCACGGATCGCATCATAGATGGAATAGTCAATGATAAATTCGCCGCCGGGTCCCAGAGGATCGATCTGCTTGAGACCGCCGTAACGGCTGCCCATACCTGCTGCCAAAATGACAAGTGTCATATCTTTTTACCTCTTTCATTCAATCGTGGTACGCGGACAGCGGACAAAATCCGCCTTCCCCGTTTTACCGGTTTACCACATATCCATGGTTATTTTATATTGTATCATATCTTTCGTCAAAATGGAAGTCTTTTTGACAAAAAAGTCAGAAAAATTTCAGCGATCCTGTCGGTATTCTCCGATCGGATCGCTGTTTTCTGCTTTCTCTTGGATCAATGCGCTTTCATAGACAGACGGAGTCTGTCGGAAATCATGGCAATGAACTCGGAATTCGTCGGCTTGCCGCGGTTGTTCTGGATGGTATAGCCGAAGTATTCATTTAAGACATCCACATCGCCTCTGTCCCATGCGACCTCGATTGCATGACGGATTGCACGTTCCACACGCGATGACGTCGTTTTATACTGCTTTGCGACCGTCGGATACAGCATCTTTGTCACGTAGTTGATGATCTCCGGATCATCCGTTGCCATCAGGATCGCGGTGCGCAGGTACTGATACCCCTTGATGTGCGCCGGGACACCGATGCGGTGAATGATGCGCGTGACCTGCGTCTCCAGATTCCGCGCGGTCATTTCCGCATCATCCTCGATCGGCACCTCCGCAAATCCGCTGACACCGAGCTTCTGCGCTGTAGGATTGTCGGTATAACTCATCTTCGGTGCATGCACGCCGGTGTTTCGGAATTCGACAGGACGGAACATCGGCATACATTCACCCTGTACATTCTGCGAAGCAGTTACACCCTCCTCAAGTCCGACCGCACGCGCCGCCAGCATATCGGAAATCTTCCATAGCTCTCTGTAATCAAACGGCCGCGACACACAGTACGAAGCACCGGCACGGGATGCCTCGGCAAACAGATTCGCCGAACCGTCATAATTGATAAACACAAACTGCGGACGGTTGAGATGCTTTCCGCCCATACGGCGTACTGCGTGGATTACGCCGAGCCCGTCAAGCTTCGGCAGCCATGCATCGACAAACGCTACATCCGGGTCCCCCCGCAAAATCTCCTGTACCGCATCATCCCCATTCGACACCTCAAGCACTTCCGCGCCGCCGATGCGTTTCATATTTTCGACAAAAAGCCGTCTGTTGTCCGCATTGTAATCCGCAAATAAAATTTTCATGTTCCTATCCTCTTTTTCCTTGAAATTATTGATGTATCATCCAGAATCCGCAAACCCGATCGGTCGTTTGGGACTTCTTGTTTTCGTATAATATCTTATCACAACCCACTTCCGTTGTCAACGGATTTTGCGCAAAAAAATATTTTTTCGTATTTGTTATTTCGACATCATAAACAAATTACGACTATTATCATCTTATTTTTATACTTATCTACATGCTATTATTGTCAATTATTCTTTTATATTGTATTTTTTTGTCGAATTTCTTATATTTGTGTTATTTATTTGGGGATTTTGGATTCTGGTGCAATCTTGTTTTCTCGCCCGAAATATGTTATAATGAGACAAAGAGAACTGTTATGAATCAGAGAGAGGAGTACGGCAATGAAACCAATGCGGCACCCGGGTGATGCGGTCATTTACGGGATTGTTCTGATGGCGGCCATTCTCGCCTTTGTCTGTCCGCATCTGACCGGACGTGCCGGCGACATGCCGCGTACCGTTGTCATCACCTATGATGACACGCGCCTGACCTTTCCGTTAGAGGAAGACTGCACAGTCCCTGTCACAACGGCTTCCGGTCATACGGTCATGATCCGGATCGCAGACGGTCATGCCGCAGTCACGGAGTCCACCTGTCCGGACGGTGTCTGCATACGGACAGGTGTCATCGAACGTACCGGAACCGCCATCGCCTGTGTGCCCGCAGGTGTTCTGATCGAAATCGAAGGAGGTGTCACCGATGCCGATGCCATCCTTGGATAGATCCCCGCGCTTCACCGCACGGTGCGGTCTGCTGCTTTGTCTTGCATTGATCTTTTCATATCTGGAAGTCCGGCTGCCGCTTGTGTTCATCCCCATTCCGGGCTTCAAGCCCGGCTTTGCCAACCTTGTCATTGCTTTCACCGCTTATACCTGCGGCTGTCCGACCGCTGCGGTTATCTCCATTCTGCGTGTGCTGATCTCCTCTCTGCTGTTCGGCTCCGTGACCGGCTTCTGGTTTTCGATTGCGGGAGCCGGCGCCTCCCTGCTTATCATGACCGTACTGCTGCATACCGTCAGACGGTATGTATCGCCGCTCGGCATCTGTGTCGCCTCCGCCGCCGCGCATAATATCGGCCAGCTGACCGCCGCATCGGTGCTGCTGTCTCCGGCAGTGTTCTCGTATTTTCCCGTACTGATGGCAGCATCGCTGTTTACAGGCACCCTGACCGGCTTTCTCCTTGGCCGTCTGCTGCATTCCGCTGAACGCATCCCGCTGCTGCGCCGTATTTCCCCACCCGATTGTCCGCCTACAAAGAAAGGTTCCCAATGAAACGCTTTTGTCTTTTCCTGCTCCTGCCCATACTCCTCTGTGCATGCGGAAGTACACAGACGCTGTCTGATACCAATCTCTTTGCCATGGACACCGTCATCACCCTGCGCCTGCCGGAAAACACCCCCGCCGATATCATCAGCGCGGCATCTGCGCGCATCACCGGGCTTGAGCGTCTGCTCTCGCGCACCGACCCGCAGAGCGAGATCTGTCGGTTCAATACCGGAGCCGAAGATACAATGACCGTCTCCGACGATACCGCCGCCGTGCTCCGATGTGCATTGGAAGCCGCCGCCGCAACCGACGGCGCCTACGATCCGACAACAGCGCCGCTGACCGTATGCTGGGACATCACATCGGAGACACCCTCCGTTCCGTCGGAGGAAACCATCGCCGAAGCACGCACCCGTGTCAGTTATACCCGCCTGTCCCTTGACGGGCAGACCCTTGTCCGATCACAGCAGACAACACAGCTTGATCTCGGCGGCTGCGCCAAGGGCTATGCCTGCGGAGAAACCGTCGAGCTGCTGCGCGCATCCGGCGTCACATGGGGCATCGTATCCTTCGGCGGCAACATCGGCATCCTCGGGCAGAAGCCCGACAGAACACCTTGGCGCATCGCCATCCGCAATCCGGCCGACCCCACATCCAACGCCGGATATCTTTCACTGACCGACGGCTATGTTTCGGTCTCCGGCGATTACGAACGGTATTTTGAAGAAGATGGTATCCGCTACCACCATATACTCGACACAAAAACCGGATACCCTGCCGACAGCGGCGTCAATGCCGTCGTTGTCTGGTCGCGCGATGCCGCTCTTGCCGATGCCCTCTCCACCGCGCTGTTCGTCATGGGGGCTGCGGACGGCATGGCTTTCCGGGAACAGGGACAATTCGATTTTGAGGCGCTGTGGTACTGTACCGACGGTACCGTCGCCATCACCCCGGGGCTTGCCGCAAGCTATGAGCACACCGCTCCGCAGTACCTTTATACCGCAACAACCGAATAATCAATCGGGTGCCGCAGGACACATCTCCTCCTGCGGCACCCGAACTTTATTTTTCAATGATCTTGACATTCGCCGGCAGAATCCCCGCTGTCTCATAAACGATCTCCTGGATCTGCGCCACTTCGTTGGGCAGAAGCGCCTCGGTACGGACGATCACATTTGCATTATCGCCGCTGATGACGGCGACGCAGTCAGCAAAGCCTTTGCCGCGTACAAGTGATTCAATGGCAGCTTCGTTTTCAATGTCTGCGGCGATCTGTGAAATCTGCGACAGCGCATCACTCTGCACATCACTTAAATTGACCGCTCCCTCAACAACATCCTGCAGCACCGCGATCGCTTCATCGCGTGCCCGCTGCCGGTTGATCTGCGATACCGCGAAATAATCGTCCTCCGGTACACCGTCTGCAGATACACCGTCGACGGTGAGACCATCGGCCATACCTGCAGCATCCTCTGCCGACAGCACCTGCCCTGCCGCCATATCATCGACCGTCATCTCACCGCTGCCGCCTGACATTGTCCAGTTCAGATAGACGGCAAATCCAATGACAAGCACAGATGCAGCCGCAATGACATGCCGTCGGTTGTCCCGCATAATACCGGCTGCCGCAGACATCCATGCAGGCATCCTGCGCTTTCCGTCGATGGCTTCAACCAGTTCCTCAAGACCGCCGTCTTCTGTCATGTCCGGAGCATCCGGCCCCTCCTGCATAGGAAGCGCATGATCTCCCTCTTCGTTTCCGAAATACTGCTTTCCGAGTAATTGCATACCGTTGTCTCCTTTTTCGTTATTTATGGCCGTGGTCAGCCGACGGTTCTTTTCCGCCGACCCATACCCGATCCGACGTCAGATCAAACGCGGCGCACAGCATATCGAGGATCGCCAGCCGTGTCTGTGCATCCGCGCCGCCGATGCAGGTCACGGCAATGCCGCAGATACGGCGCTCATCCGTATCTGTGCCGGATACAGAGAATGTACCGCCGCCCGCAGGCTCCAGCGTCACAAGCACCGACACATCCTCTACCCCCGGCAGCGTTGCGGTCATCTGTGCAATTCTATGCTCCACCTGCTCCGGATATGTCATCGCATTCCCACCACCCTCCGTTCCGCCGAACAGCAAAAGCAGCAATCCCACGGCCGCTGCCACAGCCAGCCACGGCATTCCGCGTATCTGCTTCAACGTCGCCAGTATCTCATGCATGATGCGTCATTCCTCCTCCAGGCGCACCGTACACGGGCAGTACAGCGTCTGCGTGACGAGCGCTTTGATTTTTTCCGATGCGATCCTGTGTTCTCTGCGATGCAGAATCACGTCCACCCCTGTCACCGTCACAACCTCTTCCGTATCCGCACCCGATGACACCGTCGAAAGCGCAACGGTCATCGCATCCCCGGGAATGCCGGTTTCCGCTGTGATCAGTGCGGCAAGCTCTATACTGACCCGTCCGATCACAGCATCCGTCACCGCTTCCGTGTATGTCTCGCCTCCCCCCTCATACATCTCTGACACAGTGGGCACCTGCGTCATAAATGCCGCAAGATCATCTGCGAGCGCACGCAGCGGTGACAGCACCGTCAACAGAAGCACAAGCGACCAGAGGAACCGGACATACGGGAGAAGACGGCTCTTTTCCCCGAACAGCGGCAGTACAGCCGCACCGATCACAGACACCGCCGCCATTCCGTAGAGCTGTTCTTTCATACCAATAACCATGGCTTTCGCTTGTCGAAAGCCCCCCTTTCTCCACACATCATCCGCCGCTGATACACAGCGTCAGCATCAGAATGTACAAAATGGCCGATATGACACAAACCGCCAGCAGAAAACCGGTGAGTGAAGCACATTCCCCAAGTACGCCCTCCTCCCGCGACATTCCGAGCAGCGCAGCTGCTGCGGCGGATACGGAAAACGCAAGCCGCGTCAGAAGGACTGTACAGAGCGTAGGCAGCAGCTGCCAGAGTACCGCCGCAATGCCAAGTACACCGACGGTCTTTCTTGTCAGAGAGAACCCCGCCGCGACGGTCGCCGCAGCCTCTCCGACCGCACCGCCGATGATCGGCACTGCACCGGACAATGTGAACTTGACCGCACGCATCGCAACGGAATCCGCTGCATGTGCCAATACCGTCTGATAGGACAGTACCGCGCACAAAACCATCATCAAAGCACCGACCAGCCACAGAAACTGTCGCCGCAGCAGACCGGATATCCCGGAAAGCCCCATCCCTCCGGTACAGGACGCAAGTGACAGCCCCGCACAGATACGCAGAAACGGAAAAAGCATCCCGGCACTGACCGTTTCCATAAATGCCAGAAACAGCGCCATGCCGCCGCCCGTCACCGCCGCCATACCGACAGCGCCGCGCATGACCGACAGAGCCGTCAGCGTGGTAACGGCAGTGGTAACCATTGTATGTATCCCCGAAAAATATGCCTTGGCCGGCAGAAGCAGGTCTGCAAATGCACGGAATCCGAGCAATGCCAAAACCAATGTCACACAGCCCGAAAACAGATCCCCGTCATCGCCGCGTACCGCTGTGCGATATTTTTTCCAGACCGCAAAAAGCACCAGCACGCCGCACATCCGTCCCATCAGACCAAGCGCACCGTCTGCCGCGTCGAACAGACATGTCCGCAGGCGTGTAAGCACCGATTCCCCGCCCAGCGTCCGCAGAAGTACGCCCGCTTCGGGAACCGCATCACCGCCCCCCGTGTACAGATCCCGGGGCAGCATCCCGGCAAATGTGTCCGCTCCCGACGCTTCCCAGAGCGCATCAAACCAGACTGTATCCATTTTCGTGTCGCTCCTTTTTTCACATCCCGAACAACTGCGCCGCCAGTGACAAAAGCTCCCTGTACAATGGGAATCCGGTACACAAAAGCGCCGCGCGCCCGACAAATTCCACCCGGTCTGCGATCGCGCCCTCTCCGGCATCCCGCACAGTATCTGCGGTCAGCTGTACCGTCATCCCGATCGCCATTGCCCGCCGGAGCAGAGATGCATAGCTGTCGTCAAGAAACATCCCGCCAAAGCCGGTCAGCGCACGGATCGCCGGTTCTGCCGCAAGCAATGCCGTCAGCGCAAACACCGTACAAAGGCAGACGGATACCGCACCGCTGATCCCACTGCGGTCCAATCCGCGCAGAACCAGAAGACAGACCGCCGCCAGCACCGCACATCCGCAGACGCGCAGGATCTCTGCATACGAGGTGATCGCCGTCACAGCCCGAATACCCCGCGCACAGCGGCAATCAGCTCTCCGAGCTGCCCGACCAGCAGAAGCAGAACAAGCAGCATTCCGCACACGCTGACAAGCAGCGCCTGCTCCTCCCGTCCGGATTTTGACAGTACCTGATAAATCACCGACACCAGAAATCCGATGCCGCCGACCCTGAGGATCAGCCCGACATCCATATTCAATCCCTCCTGTTTTTACAGCAGCATAAGTGCCGCCGTACATCCGAGCGCACCGCATACGGTTTTTGCAATCCGGCAGCGCGCGGGAAGTGCTGCTGCCGCTTCCGCATAGCGGCTTTGTAGACGTGTGTGCACATACGCGCACCGTTCACCCTCTCTTGCGCGATCCTCCGACCCGATCTTTGCAAAAAATGACCCGATCAGCGCAGCATCTCCCGTGTCAAACGTAAAGTCCCGTGCACATACGGCAAATGCCGCTGACAGCGCATCCGCGGCCGGATCCTCTGCCAAGCGTCGGCGCACATCCGGAAGAAAGCCCGTCTTCTCAAGGAAATCATCATGAAACACAGCGATAATATCTCCGATCGGTAAGCCCATCATGGCAATACCGTCATGCAATGCCGACGTCAGACGGCAGACGGCACCGAGCGCATCGACATTCCGCTGCCACTGTACGCATATCGCTCCGCCGATATACAGAAATACCGCGCCGAGCAGTACCGCACCGAGCAGGCGCACACTCATGCCGGCATCCCCGCATCAAAACCGAACTGCCCGTCTGTCTTTCTGAAGATCCTGACATACCGTACAAAAACACCGTTTTCATGCAGGCGAGCAAAGCACGGGCGGCGCAGAAGTGTCCGGAGCGTGTCCGCATGCGCGGTTGCGATCAGCGGAATGCCGCAGGCCTGCGCACGCAAAATCTCCTCGGCCTCTTCATCCGTCCCGATCTCGTCACAGACAAGCACCTTCGGTGCGAAAGCCCGGACGGCAAGCGCCATGGCAAGACCGCGCGGATATCCGGAAAACCGGTCGACTGTACAATCGGCAATTTCTGTGCCGCACAGCTCCTCACTTGTGTCAAGCACCGCACAGTTCATCGGTTCCGCTGCCTCTCCGACAGCACAAAGCGCACGGATCAGACAGCGCAGAAGCGTCGTTTTACCCTCGCCCGGCGGCGCATAAAAGAGTGTGGAGGACAGCGGTCTTTTATCCGTTATGGACACCGCACCGTCCATATCTGCATCATCTCCGCGGATCATGGCAAGCAGCCGCCCGCGCACCTCAGCGGAGGGCATGACCGCATGCGGCAGACGGATACAGAGCGAGGTCAGCTGCTGCAGCCGCTGCGGGACACCGCCTGCACAAAGCAGACGTCCGGCGCATCCGATGCGTACACCGGGCAGTGTCAGCGGCGAAAAATACCCGCGCAGAAGTCCCTCATCATACACATGCACCGACCCTGCGCACAAACGCCCGAGGATGTCCCGCAGTTCCTCCGGTGTAAAGGAAAGATACGCAAGCGGCAGCGTTTTTATTTTCCCGCCGCACGCATATCCGACCGACGGACAGCTCCCCGCTCGCAGGTGCAGCTCACAGACCCGCTCCCATGCAATTCCGTATGACAAAAGCTGTTTCGCTACCGACTCCGGCAGACACCGTGCGATCTCCATTGAGTTTCACATCCTTTTTGTTTCTGTGCTGTATTGTATGCTGTGCGGACCGAATCTATGACATAAAAAATGCGCCCTGCCGGTATCGCTTTGGGATACACAGCAGGACGCACCAAACATCTTTATTTATAATCGGGACGCATTGCCAGAAGCTCATGATACTGCAGATAGAACTGCTCATACCGCCCCTCATCCAGCGCCATGCGGATCTTTGCCATCAGGTCGTTATAGAAGAACAGGTTGTGCAGAACGGCAAGACGCATACCGAGCATTTCCTTTGCCTTGAGCAGATGACGGATATAGCCGCGGGAATAGTGACGGCAGGCAGGACAGCCGCAGCTCTCGTCGATCGGACGGGAGTCGCGCTCAAACTTGTTGTTGAGGATATTCATCGTGCCGTGCCAGGTGAACAGATAGCCGTGACGGGCATTTCTGGACGGCATGACGCAGTCAAAGAAATCGACCCCGCGGTAGACGGCTTCCACGATGTTCTGCGGCGTACCGACGCCCATCAGATAGCGCGGCTTGTCCTTGGGCATATGCGGGTGGAGCGTTTCAATGATGTCATACATGACCTCCGCCGGTTCACCGACGGCAAGACCGCCGATGGCGTATCCGGGCAGATCAAGCTCCTCGATCTGCTTCATGTGCTCGACACGCAGATCGTTGTAGGTACCGCCCTGGTTGATACCGAACAGAAGCTGGGATGGATTGATCGTCGTTTCCAGCGCATTGAGACGCTCCATTTCCGCCTTGCAGCGATGGAGCCAGCGGGTTGTGCGGGCAATCGACTGCTTGACATACGGGTACGGCGAGGGGTTCTCGATGCACTCGTCAAACGCCATGGCAATGGTGGATGCGAGGTTGGACTGAATCTGCATCGATTCCTCCGGTCCCATGAAGATGCGCTTACCGTCGATGTGCGACTGGAAATGGACGCCTTCCTCATTGATCTTGCGGAGCTTTGCCAGCGAGAAGACCTGGAATCCGCCGGAGTCGGTCAGAACCGGTCTGTCCCAGTTGAAGAATTTATGGATACCGCCGAGATCGCGGATGACCTCATCACCCGGTCTGACGTGCAGATGATACGTATTGGAAAGCTCCACCTGACAGCCGACCTCATACAAATCCTGTGTGGAGATACCGCCCTTGATGGCGGCTGACGTGCCGACGTTCATGAACACCGGCGTTTCGATGACACCGTGCACGGTATGGAAGCGTCCGCGGCGTGCATTGCCTTCTGTTTTCAGAAGCTCAAATTTCGGTTTGAATTTTTCCATTAAGACAATCGTCCTTTCAAAGTCGTATTTGTCACCGTGACGGGAGAACAGCCCGAAACGGTTGGATGCAAAAATTTTGTAATTATGTCCGGCCGAACCGCCCCTCGATGGCGGCTTTGGTCATCGTAAAGCAGACGGGTCTGCCATGCGGACAGTACCGGATCTCGGGATCGGACAGAACCCTGTCACAGATCCATTTCAGATGTGCCGCATCGTACTCGCGTCCTGCCTTGATGGCGGCTTTGCAGGATGCCTGAAACAGTGCCTGTTCACAGCGCTGATCCCGCGTCAGGGATGCCGTACCGCTGTGATCGGACAGGCGTGTGACCGTTTCGCAGAATGCGTCGGAGGCCGCCTGCAGCGATAAAAATGACGGAATCTGCGTAAGGGTCGCCCCGGTCTCTGTCATGGTGTAATCAAATCCAGCGGCTGTGATCTCTCCCCGGAATTCCTCCGCCGTCTGCCGCTCGGATGCGGTCATTGTAAGCTGCAGCGGGATCAGAAGCCCCTGCATCGATTGCTCTCCTGCGCGCATTCCGCGCTTGAGCTGCTCAAAGAGGATACGCTCATGTGCCGCGTGCTTGTCAACAAGATACATCGTATCGTCAAGCTCCAGCACAACATAGCATTGGAAGACCTCGCCGACCATGCGATACGGCGGAACGGGGTTGACCGCTTCTTTGGTGGCTGCGGTTTGCGTGTCCGACGGTACGGCTGTAACGGTCGGATTCTTTTCTGTATCCTGTGCTTTCGGAATGTCCGCGGTCTGCGGCGGAATGTCAGGTACAGGCTCCGTGATTTTTTTAACAAGTGCCGCGTCGGCGGCCTGCTTTGCCGCCTGTGCTGCAGCAAACGGGCTGACATGGGGTTTTTCGGTCTCGTATTCCGCACCGAAGCCCTCCGGAACGGAAACGACCAGATCGTCAAGCGGAGAAGTCTCCACCGTCATCTGCTCCCGCTGTGCCGTATACTGCTTCACATCCGGGGTGCGCTCGATCTCGGCTGTGATTGCCGTCGGAACGGGTGCAGCCGTCTGCTTTTGCGTTGAATCGGAACTCTGTCCTGCCTGCATACCGTCCTCAAGTGTGCGCGTGCGGGTTTCTTCTTTGTTCGGTTTTTCGCCGCCGCGCCCCTCCTTTGCGGGAACAAACGGATTGAGCAGCTCTCTTTGTGCCTGCTTCTTCTCCGACTCCGCAAACAGCTTTAATTCCGGTCGGGACAGTTGATTCTCCAGCGCTCCGCGTACGGAATAATAGACCGACTCAAACACAACGCGTTCGTTTGAGAACTTGACCTCCAGCTTTGCCGGATGGACATTGACATCGACCGTCGCGGGATTCATCTGTAAATACAGCACCGCGCACGGAAATTTGTCGCCGGGTATGTAGGTCGTGAACGCCTGCTCCAATGCCGCGGATACCGTCTTGGATCGGATAAATCGATTATTGATAAAAAATATCTGCAGATTGCGGTTGCCGCGGATGTTTTCGGGTGTGCCGATGTAACCGGTGACGGAAACCCCGTCAAAGCCGCCGCGGATCTCCAGACTTTTCTTAGAGAAGTCACGCCCCAACACCGCGTAAATCGCCGATTTGCGGTTGCCGTCGCCGGCGGTTGCGTATTTCAGCTCGCCGTCGATGATGAAGCGGATCGTGATCTCAGGATGGGACAGCGCGATCTTCTCCACATACGCCGCGACGTTTGCCGCCTCCGTACCGTCCTTTTTCAGGAATTTCAGTCTGGCGGGCGTATTGAAGAACAGATTCTCGACAATGACCGAGGTACCGTCCGGACATCCGGCATCGGTAATATTGCTGACCCTGCCGCCGGCGGATTCAAGCAAGGTCCCCGTCGTATCCTCGCGGCGTTTGGTCATGATGCGAAGCTCCGATACTGCCGCGATTGCCGCCAGCGCTTCACCGCGGAAGCCGAGCGTCATGATCGAGTCAAGATCGGCGGCTTCCTTGATTTTGCTGGTCGCGTGGCGTTTGAGTGCCACGGGAACATCCTCGCGCGCAATGCCGCAGCCGTTGTCCGACACGCGGATAAACGACACGCCGCCGCGCTTGATCTCCACGGTCACCGTATCGGCACCCGAGTCAATGGCGTTTTCGAGCAGCTCCTTGACCACTGCCGCCGGTCGGTCAACAACCTCCCCGGCCGCAATCAGATTCGCTACCTGAAAGTCCAGTACATTGATTTTTCCCACCGACAGCACCTCCTCATCGTGCGGGATTTATTATCAGATCATATTTTTGAGGTCATACAAAAGGTTCATTGCGGCAAGCGGCGTCAGCGTGTTGATGTCCGTTTCCGCAAGCCGCTTCTTGATCTCCTCTGCAGCGATGTCGCGCTCGGATGCGGAATCAAAATCCATGGCAAACTGCTCTTCCATCGGTGCCAGCTTCCGCCGTCCGCGCAGGGTCACTTCTTCACCGTCGTCAAGGGAAGCGAGCACTTCCTTTGCACGGCGGATGACCTCATTCGGCAGTCCGGCCAGCTTGGCTACCTCAATACCGTAGCTTTCGTCCGTCGGTCCTTCGACGATCTTGCGCAGGAAGATGATGTCATCGCCCTTCTTCTTTGCCGCAATGTTGTAGTTGACCACACCCTCCAGCTGTCCCTCTATTTCGGTCAGCTCATGGTAATGCGTGGCAAACAGCGTCTTTGCGCCGATCTTTTTGCCGAGCGTATATTCGAGCACCGCGCGTGCAATCGACATGCCGTCGTACGTGGATGTACCGCGTCCGATCTCGTCGTAGATGATGAGCGAACGCTTTGTCGCGTGGGTCAGAATATAAGCAACTTCGGTCATCTCCAGCATGAAGGTCGACTGACCGGATGCTATATCGTCCGACGCACCGACACGTGTGAAGACCCGGTCGACAACACCGATTCTCGCTGACTTTGCCGGGACAAACGAGCCGATCTGCGCCATGATGCAGATGAGAGCCGTCTGCCGCATGTAGGTCGACTTACCGGCCATGTTCGGACCCGTGATCAGCGCAAGCCGTCTTGCACCTGTATCAAGCAGGGTGTCGTTGGGCACAAAATAATTGTCGCCTGCGAATTTTTCGACAACGGGATGACGTCCGTCGCGGATGTCAAGCACATCGCCCTCATCGATTTCGGGACACACATAATTGCCCCGGTTTGCAGCCTCAGCAAGCGAAATATACGTATCAAGATCAGCAAGCAGCGCCGCCGCCTGCTGAATCCGTCCGACGTGTGTACAGAGTGCTTCACGGACGCCCTGAAAGAGCTCGTATTCAAGCGCATAATTCTTATCCTTTGCACCGAGTACGGTCGCTTCCATGTTTTTCAGCTCTTCCGTGATGTAGCGTTCACCGCCGGTCAGCGTCTGTTTGCGGATGTATCGGTCGGGAACGAGGTTTTTATAAGAATTGGTGACTTCGATGTAATAACCGAAGACCTTGTTGTAGCCGATCTTCAGCTTCGGAATGCCGGTAGCCTCACGCTCGTCCGCCTCGATCTTTGCCTTCCATGTGCTGCCGTCGTTCATGATATCGCGCAGACGGTCTACATCCTCGGAATAACCCGGACGGATGAAGCCGCCCTCCCGCACGGAAAACGGCGGATCGTCATCAATGGCATTGTTGATGAGCGTGTACAGATCGGAAAGATCGTCAAGCTCTCCGTTGATGCGGGTAAGCTCCGGACAGTCAATATCGGCAAGCAGTGCCTTGATCGGTGCGATGACAGAGATCGTATTGGCGATCGCACGCATGTCCTTCGGACCTGCCGTATTGTAGACAATGCGCGTGATCAGACGCTCCATGTCGAGCACATCACGCAGATGCATGCCGATCTCCTCGCGCTGCAGATAGTGGTCGTAAAATGCGCCGACCGCCTCCTGTCTGCGTCTGATGCGGCGGACATCGGTCAGCGGCATCTCGACCCAGCGGCGCAGATTGCGCGCGCCCATTGCCGTTCTTGTGCGGTCAAGCACCCAAAGCAGCGAGCCGCGCTTCTCCTTCTGCCGCATCGTCTCGCAAAGCTCCAGATTGCGGCGCGTGTTGATGTCCATCTCCATATACTGGCCGCCGTAGTAGACCTGCAGCGTACGGATATAGGAAATGTCGGTCTTCTGCGTTTCCGCGACATAGTCAAGCAGAGCGCCGATCGCAGCGGTCATCGCCCGTCCCGCCCGGGAATCGGGGATCTGTTCCGCGTTTTGAGCAAAATGGGCTGTGACCCGCAGCTGTGCCGCCTTTTCTTCAAAGCGGAACGGCTGGCTGTCCTCGACCATAGCATGGAGCCGCTCACAGAGATACGAGCCCAGCGCAGGATATGCAGTACGGCCGACATTGAGCAGCACCTCACGCGGTGCATAAGAGCCGATCTCATTGATGATATACTGCAGCGCATCCTCACCCTCGGCTGCTGTCGCACTGACAACGCCGGTCGAAATATCGACAAACGCCGCCGAAGCAGCATTGTCCTGTACATATACCGCACCGAGGAAGTTGTTCTGCGTTTCGTCAAGCATCGAGTTTTCGATCAGCGTACCCGGTGTGATGATGCGGACGACATCGCGCTTGACAAGCCCCTTTGTCGTCGCCGGGTCCTCCAGCTGCTCGCACACGGCAATTTTGAAGCCCTTTGCGATCAGGCGGCTGATATACTGCTCGGAGGAGTGGTAGGGAATGCCGCACATCGGTGCGCGCTCCTCCCCGCCGCAGTCACGCCCGGTCAGCGTCAGCTCCAGCTCCCGGGACACAACGCGCGCATCCTCATTGAACATTTCATAGAAGTCTCCGAGACGGAAAAACAGGACGTAATCCTGATACTTTTCCTTGATCTCGAGATACTGCTGCATAAACGGCGTAACTGCCATTTTTTTGCGTTCTCCTGTTCGTTAAATTCGGTCAAAGATCAATGGCAGCCCTTGCAGGTGGAGCAATCGTGCGTGCAGCCGGATGCTTCATCGGAAGGACGCTCACCGGTGATCTGGAAGGTGATCTCCTCATTGACACAGTTCATGAAGGTGTTGACCGCTTCCTGTGCTTCGTTATATTCGATCAGCACAGGCAGCTTGGAAATTTCCTCATACAGGGTATTGATGCGCATCTCGATGGCATGGATGACCTCCATGTCCTTTTCGTCTTTCTTGTATTCTTCGGTCAGCGCAAGCGTCTGCACATTGTACTCGGTCATTTTATACTGCAGATGCGTATCGTTTTTATATGCTTCGGTTGCTGCTTCCATGCGCTTGATGCGTGCGTCTTCCTTGATTGCGCGGCCGAGTTCTGCCGCAAGTTCCATAATATGATCCATGATGATAATCTCCTTTTTCTTTTACAATATAAAATCAGATGATTTCCGCCCAGAGGTTATAGGTCTCCGCTGCGGTTATTTTTACTCTTACCATTGTTCCTGTCAGAGAGAGCCCCTCGTCCGCCGGGAAGTGAACGAGCTTACCGCCCTCGGTGCGTCCGGCATACATTGTTTTATCACCGCGGCTGACACCCTCAACGAGAATGTCGTATTCCCGTCCGATACAGGCACGGTTCTTTTCCAGCATGATCTCATTCTGTGTTGCAAGCAGTCTGGTCATGCGCTCACCCTTGACATCATCGGGCAGCTGTTCCATTTCCGCTGCCGGGGTTCCCGTACGCGGAGAATAAATGAACGTAAAGAGCTGATCGCACCGCGCGGCCCTGACCGCCTCCAGCGTTTCGGCAAATTCTTCCTCGGTCTCGCCCGGGAATCCGACAATGATATCGGAGGTCACGGTGATATCGGGCATCTTCTGCCGCATATAGGCAAGGATATCGAGATACTGTGCGATTGTATAACGGCGGTTCATTGCCGCAAGCACACGGTCGGATCCGGACTGCAGCGGCAGATGGAAGTGCTTTGCTGCCTTGTCGTTTGCCGCCATGACATCGATGAGCTTTCTCGATGCATCCTTTGGATGCGAGGTCATAAAGTGCACGCGGAAGTCACCCTCCAGTGCACAGATCTGTGCAAGCAGATCGGGAAAGTCAATGCCGTCATCGAGATCCCGTCCGTAGGAGTTGACGTTCTGCCCAAGGAGTGTAAATTCGCAGTACCCTTCATCAATCAGCCCCCGGATTTCATCCAGGATCAGCTCCGGACGGCGGCTGCGTTCTCTGCCGCGCACATACGGCACGATACAGTAGGTGCAGAAATTGTTGCAGCCGTACATGATCGATACCCACGCCTGCCGGTTGTTACCGCGGCGCACGGGAATGCCCTCGGCGATATTGCCTGCATCACCTGCGTCAAGGAAGAACTGGCGCTTGTGTTCATTCAGATAGCGGTATAGAATTTCCGGCATCCGGTACAGCATACTTGTCCCGAACAGGAAGCTGACGTACGGGTAGCTGTGTTTGATACGTTCCTTGCGTGTCTCCTGCGAAACCATGCAGCCGCAGATGCCGATGATAAGATCGGGGTTCTTTTCCTTGAGATGCTTGAACTGTCCGGTAATGGACAGCGCACGCTCCTCTGCATGCTCGCGGACGGCGCAGGTGTTGATAAGGATCAGATCGGCATCCGCCGGTGATTCCGCCATGTCATATCCCATCGCCGCCGCCATGCCGGCAAGCCGCTCACTGTCCGCTTCGTTCTGCTGACAGCCGAAGGTCTGGACATAACAGCGGCGCGGTGCACCGTGCTCAGCAAGATATACAGCATTCCATGCGGCAAGCTGCTCGGTATACGCACGCTGCTCGGCCATTTCGGCATCGGTCACCGTGCGTGTGGTTCGTTTGTTTTTGGTCATTTACTGTGTTTCTCCCAATGCTTCGGATTCTTCGTAAAACAGCTGAACGGTGATCCCGCCGCCGTTGTCTGATGTGTGGTACACCCGGTTGACCTGCCGCAGATACGGCGCATCAACGGACGGATCGTCATTGGCTGTCTGAATGGCGGCAGACAAAAGCTCCTCCAGCGCATAACCGGTGAGATGCAGTGCGGGATCCGGGCAGAATTCCACATATGCGGCATTTCTGCGGCGCGCCTCGGTCAGAAGCGACGGCAGCAGTGAGGCAAGCGCCTCCTCCGTATCCGCGCACAAGCCCTCCCGCTCATAATAATTCTGTGTATCGCCCCGTGCGCCGAAGTCGATAATCGGTGTGTGATCGGAGCCGATCTCGTCCGCCGACAAAAAATAGTAGCCGTGGAACGGGATCCCGTCCGAACCCCATCCGCTGTCGGTCCCGGCGGCCGTGTCATTCCACATCACATCGGTGAAGCCGGTCTCCCCGTCCAGTGTCAGGACATTCCATGCGTGCGCACCGGAATGATCCCCGGCATCCGCCGTACCCGTTACGACCGCACACGGGATCGAAAGCAGACGGCACAGATAGGTATAGGCCAGCGCATAACCAAAGCCATCCGCCTCACCGACAACCAGCGCATCATACGCCGTTCCGCCGACCGCCGCATCCGTCCCCGCAGGATAACCGCATCGTGCGGTCAGACGGTCATGCAGCTGCAGCGCTCCATCTTTCGTATCATCGGTCGAGGGCAGCAGTTCACGCGCACGGTGTTCCAGCGCCGCACGACGCGCCGTACCGTCCGGCAGATAAGACAGTGAAACCTGTGCGGAATGCGATGCGGCCAGCAGCGTACATTCCTCGCGCACCAGATCACAGAACTGCGGATGATCGTACAGCACCGCATCAAAGGCTGCTGAAAACTCGGCCGGTGTCGGCACAAATGGGACGCGCGCTGTCCTTGTGTCCCACCCTTCCATTGCGTCAAAGAGTACGTCGTACAGCTTCTGTTCCCTCGCACTGAGCGCATTGTAGTTCCAAAGGCCGTCCTTTATCTGTATCTCGGTTTCGGATGCCGACGCAACGGCCGCATCAAACTGTCTCATTGACAGTGCGCGCGCACCGAAATACATGCCGGCACAAATCAGTGCGGCCATCGGTATGGCTGTATATCTGTACAGCCGTGCTTTTGCGTCCTGTGTCATCGGTCATCCTCCCCTCATTTTTTCAAACTGTGCCAAAAGGCATTCGATTCATTTTATTATACCATATTCTATACAGAATCTCCATCATATCCGCGATGAATTTACAGTTTCTTCACATTTTTCGGCGTTTTTTATGGGATATATGAAACTTTTTTCTGCAAAAGGATAGACAAACGCGCTTTTCTGTGGTATACTATTTATATATTGGTATCTTTTATATGACAGTTTCCGGACAAGCACACCGCCTGTCCGTTTGGAGCACATGCTCCGCATTCCGTAACACAGAAAGGATTCAGCATCATGGATTATCAAGCACTTGCCGAGCTGCTTTTCCCCCAAGTCACTGCAACCGTTGAGGAAATCGAAGCACGCTACCCTGCCCGTGACCTGCCCGAGGGCGCAAAGGTCACACGTTTTGCCCCCTCCCCCACCGGATTTGTTCATTTCGGCGGTATGTATCAGGCAGTCGTCGACGAACGTCTGGCGCATCAGTCGGACGGCGTTTTCTTCCTCCGCATTGAGGACACCGACGGTCAGCGTGAGATCAAGGGTGCTGTCGAAGCACTGATCAAGACACTCTCCGACTACGGCGTTTCCTACGACGAGGGCTTCAAGATGGATGAAAACGGCGAGCTGGTCGAGGTCGGCGCATACGGACCGTATAAGCAGTCCCAGCGTGCGGAGCTTTATCATGTTTTCGCAAAGAAGCTCGTCGCCGAGGGCAAGGCATATCCTTGCTTTACGACCGCCGAGGAGCTGGAGGAAATCCAGGAAACCGACAAGAAGGCGGAAATCAAGAACACCGACTGGCACGTTGCGGCAGAACAGAAGCGCGCAGCAATGCTCGCCGGCAGACAGTTCACCATGGAAGAAGTCAAGGAGCATCTTGCAAACGGTGACCCGTTTGTCATCCGTATTCTTGCCATGGGTGATCCCGAAAAGAAGACCAAGTTCACCGACATGGTCAAGGGCAATCTCGAGGTACCCGAAAACGACGAGGACTTCGTTCTGCTCAAGTCCGACGGTATTCCGACCTACCACTTCGCACATGCCGTTGACGATCATCTGATGAAGACGACGCACGTCATCCGCGGTGAGGACTGGCTTCCTTCCCTGCCCAAGCATATCATGCTGTTCAACTATCTCGGCTTCAAGATGCCCAAGTATCTGCACACCGCACAGATTCTCAAGACAGACGAGAACGGCGGCAAAAAGAAGCTGTCCAAGCTTGATATGGGCGCAAAGATGGACGACTACCGCGAAATGGGTTACGCGACCGAATGTGTCTGGGAATACCTTCTGACCCTGCTCAACTCCAACTTTGAGGAGTGGCACGCACAGAATCCTGACAAGTCGTATCTTGACTTCCCGTTCAACATCAAGAAGATGGC
>JAFTLK010000330.1 GCA_017455975.1 Clostridia bacterium
ATGATATTTCCGCACAGAAAATTTTTCGGTGCATACAATGGGAGTGTCAGGTATGATACCGTGAAAGGAGCAGAATATGGCAATCAAAATCTATATCGATCAGGGACACAATCCGGAAAACCCCAATGCCGGTGCGGAGGCGAACGGAGTCCGTGAGCAGGACATCACGTATGCTGTCGGCCGTGCGCTGTTTGATCTTCTGCAGGCAGATCCCACGTTTGAGGCGAGGCTGTCGCGTTCGGATCCGGAGGTGATTCTCGGAAGCAGCAACACGACGAGTCTTGCTGCCCGCGTCAATGACGCGAATGCCTGGGGGGCAGATTACTTCATCAGCATTCACACCAATGCCTCGGAAAATCCGCAGGCGGGCGGCAGTGAAGCCTTTGTTTACAGCCGAACCTCGCCGGCCTTTCCTTTGGCAGAGGACATTCTGATGGGGCTGCGGTATGAAACAGGGCTGCGGACGCGCGGGGTCTTTGTCCGACCGGGGCTTTATGTCCTGCGCAAGACCGCCATGCCGTCGACGCTCGTTGAACTTGGCTTCATTTCCAATCCGGCGGAGGCGGCGTTGATGTCCGAGGAGCCGGGAAAATTTGCGCGCGGGATCTATCGGGGGATTCTGGAGTATTTTGGAATGGTGTAGATGGGTAATTTTCATAAGTGCCTTGACAAAAAAGCAACTGTATGTTACAATGGACGTACTAACAGAAAGGATGCTTTCATGAAAAGCGAAAGCGATATATATGAAAAACAACATCTGCTTTATTGCACACCGCGGCTACTCCTCCAAATTCCACCCGAATACCGAGGAAGCATTTCTCGGTGCCATTACGCACGGCTCGGGCGGCATTGAAACCGACGTGCATTTTACCGCCGACGGCGTTCTGGTCGTCAACCACAACCGCGAGGTGCGGTATTTCGACGGCTCGGAAATGCTGATTGCCGAGCATACTTATGACGAGCTGACCGAAAAGCCGCTTGCCAACGACCTTACCGATACGAAACAGTATCTGTGCACGTTCCGCCGGTATCTGGAAATCTGCCGTGAGGGCAATATGATCGCCTTCATCGAGTTCAAGGGACATTTCCCGGATGACCGCATCCGCGCGGCATTTGAGATGGCGAGGGAGATCTACGATCTTTCGATGTGCAGTCTGCAATCATTCGATTTTGACAATCTTGTCCGTGCCCATGCGATGTATCCGGAGCTTGGCATTATGTACACCTGCGGAAACCATGACGAGAATGTCGACCGGTGTCTGGAGCTTGGCTTTGATATTGATATGGCATGGGATGGTATCGACGACGAAACGGTCCGTCAGTTCCACGAACGCGGTCTGAAGGTCGGACTGTGGACAGCAAATTCTGTAGAAACCATGGAATACTGTCTTGCAAGAGGTGTCGACTACATTGAATCGGATGTCTACTGCGCAGCGGAAATCGCGGAAGACGGTCTGCATGTAAACGTCTGAAAACAGCAATATGAAAAGCTCCCGCTTTTGTGTAACGGGAGCTTTTGTTGTTTCATGTTATTCGGTAAATGCGTTCATGAAATTTTCCAATTTTTTGTTGATCATTTTGATCTTCTTTTCGATACTGGAAACGAAGTTGTTGTTTGCCTTGGCGGCAATGTCATAATAGATATTCCGAAGATCGCTTGCCCAATCAAGGTCGCCTGCGAGATCATACGATTTAGATGCCCAGATATAGGTCAGCATTTCCTGTGATTTCGGATCACGGACATATTTTTCCTGCAGCATGACATCATACAGTGCAGGTGTAACAGTATCTGCGGATATAGCGGACATCGTTTCCAAAACGGTCCCGATGCGCGCAACCTCCGGTGCGGTGGTCGGAACGGTATAGCAGGTTGTCCAACCGTTAGAAACATATGCTTTGTATCCTTCCATTGCTTCATCGCCCTTCGGCATCGGGAGGACACAGTAATCGTCTTCCATGTCACGCAGAGCGGTAATGCCGCCGATCATTTCCATGAAGAACATCGTCTGTCCGTTGTGGAACATTGTTGGATTGTCGCCGCCGATGGCACCGTCACATTCAGCCAGGAAATTTACAACTGTGTCGATGGCGTTGATGATTTTTTCGTTCCCGGAATTAACGACAATGGTGCCGTCATCCTGTGTAGTGGAAAGCCGCTGATCGAAGCAATAGACAAAATGCATGACTGCACCTTCGTGGTTGCCGTAGCCGATCTGATCGGTCTCACGGTCGATTTTACCATCGCCGTTGAGATCCGCAAAGCCGAGTTTTGCCATTTCCGCGAACTGATCGAACGTCCATGTGCCGTCACGCACCGATTGATAAGGCACTTCGATATCATACTGTGCCATGAGCCGTGTGTTACCGATGATCGCCTGTACAGCATAGTCATCAAAGAACACGATGTCGCCGCAGAGGGCATACAGATGATCGCCGAACATTGTGAAGTTGGAGATAATGGTCTGATCCCACCACGGATTGTCAAGCTGGACGGTGGGAATGTCATAGAAGTTGTAGAGCATTCCCTTTGCGGCACTGTTCATTGCAAAGTCCAGACTGTGAACAATGGCATCGGCAAAATCATCTCCTGCGAGAATGTTGGATTCTGTTGTTTGGAGAACATGTCCTCTGCCGGTGCCGACCCAGACCGGTTCAATTTTAATGTTCAGAAGTTCCTCTGTTTTACGGTTGCGCAGGAAGATGGCATCATTGAGAATATCGCCGGTTTCGGCCTCAAAATAGATTTCATTGGCATCCGTACCTGCAAAGTTATAGAAATCGCCGCCGGGATCACGGGAAACGACACGGAAGGTATATCCGCCGAAATCCTGCTGACCGATCTGGCTGCGGACGGTATCTTCGTGGCTGGTTGTTACAGCTTCGGCGGTTTCTGTGACCGCTTCGGTATCGGTCGATTGGGTGACGGCGGGGGTATCAGCTGCGTCTGCGCAGGATGAAAAAATCGAAGACACACAGAGCAGTGAAGCAAGAGCAAAGATGATTTGTTTCATAATGTTTCTCCTTTTTTTCTTGTTGTATTTTTATATTACAGCTTCGCACGCGGGAAATAGGAAATGCGCAGATTGGTGCATCCATAGGGCTCAAGCGCCAGCGGAATCTGCTCAGCGACGGTCAGGCGGTCGCCGTACGGTTCAATCGAGCGTGCGGGATACGGCGGATAGGCATACGGTGCGCGATAGCCGGTCAGATGCAGGCGGATCGGGGCACATTCCCACGGATAAGCGCCCATGGGAATATCGACCTCCTCGACCGTGATGTCGTCCGGGGTGATCGTTTCGTCGAGTGCGACGTTGTAGGTCGTGTACCAGCGGCGCATACCGGTACGGTCGTGATGATCGGGACAGTCTGCCTCACCGTGCTTTGTCACGACACGGAACCAGCTCCAGCCATCAGGCAGAGGGGTACAGGGCGTTCCGGGATACGGACACCATGCTTCCTCGGGATGCAGTGCATACAGCAGCGGACCGCGCAGGATTGCAATCGGGTATTTGGAGGACATGGCGGAATCATCAACGCGGACAACGCGCGTTTCCATTGTGAAGCGGATCACGACCGTGTCGCCTGCCTGCCATGCACGCAGGATTTTTGCGTAACCGTCGGTGTCCTTTTCGGCAGTAACCGCATCTCCGTTGACCGTGATTTCGTAATTCTGACACCAGTCGGGGATGCGCAGGGCAATCGGAAAGGGGTTCTTGTTTTCGGTCTTATCGACGGTCAGCGTGACGGTGTCGCGGAACGGGTACATCGTCGTTTCGGTGACTGCGAGCGCATCGGTGACAAGGGAAACGGGACCGTATGCCGTGCAGTAAAGTCCGCCTTCGTCGTCATACAGCATCATGCCGCGGACAAATTCCGGCAGAACGGTGACTGCATTGACAGGACAGCAGGAGACCGGATGGCACGGTGCGTAGACCTGAAAATAGTCGTTCGTGAATGAGGATTTTTCGGTTGCCATGATCTGGTTCGGCGCGGACATATAAGCCATCGCACGTTCGTCCTTTTTGCGTGCACCCTGTACGCCGTTGTAGAATGCCTGCTCCATGTCGTCGCCGTACTTTGCTTCACCGGTGATGAAGCTCATATAGGAGAACGTCGCGTTGAAGAACGTAAAGGTACAGTATTCCGTCTCGGACAGCGCGGAGGGCGGACCGAGGAACTCCTGATTGGAGACAACGCCGCCGTTTAAGTTGGTCGCCTTGGCTTTGATATTGGCAAGGATGCGGCGGGAGGCATCGAGGTATTTCTGCTCGCCGTCGGCGGCATAAAGAAGCGCGGGGAGCCTTGTCATAACGCCGTAGGCAGCGGAATGGTTGGAGGTATACTCCAGCTCCGC
>JAFTLK010000331.1 GCA_017455975.1 Clostridia bacterium
CAGGTGCCAGCCTTGCTCTTTGACGAACTCCCTGCAGGCAAGCCGCTGCATCGGAATGTCGTCCTTGGTCACATCCACCTGCTTTTTGGTGGAAACTCTATACAGTGTGTAAACACGTTTCATGGTAAAAATCTACCTCCCTTTCCCTTTCATTGTACCTCATCCAAAGACACTTCTCAATGAACTTTCATTGCAAATATTTCATCTGATTTTACTTGACAACACATCATGCATGTTAAACTTTTTCTAAACTCTGGTCAAGGTCTATTGACGCAGATAAATCACCGCGATATAATATAAACAAGGTGTTCGACCGGTTCAAAAAGGCAACCAATACATGAATCCATATGCGTCTTACCGTTCCTGCTCAAAGGAACCGAAAAGGATGTCTACCAGATCATCCATACAAACGGTATGATCCGAAGACTCTGCAAATGAAATTGTCACATGCATTCCGTTGTGAATGTAGGACAGCGTCGGGGAGATAGAATTTGTTTCGTGTTGAGGGTTTCTTTCCTTTTTCTTATTAGCCATATTATTTAACTCCATATTTGTTTTAGAGGTTTTATTCGTATTCCGTGTTCCAATCAGACCAGTGGGAGCAGTTCGTATAGGGATCGCTCGCTGTACGGATACAGGTCTTGGCGTATACAGACAGTTACCAAAGTGCCGAGCGTCTGATAGGAACTATTCAATTTTCAAAGATCAGTGCCGGGGAAAGAGTGATCGGATTATGCTCTCACTGCGAAGTCCATGATCAAGGAATGCAGCTTCAGTTTGAGTTCCAAATACAGATCCCGATCAATTCTGTAAATCAGTTTGCCTTTTCGGGAATACTGAGGAAAGGATGACAACTTGATGATGTATGGCTCATACGCGTCCATTATGGTAAGTTCTGCATCTGCATCACCCTTTTTCGCAGCCATCAATATCTCATATGTCAATCTGGGTCGTTTCACGTGTTCACCTCCGTATATGGCTAATTTGTTTGCCCTCGCATTATATAAACACCGATTTGGCTCAAAATTGCTCACAAATCAGCCCTTTTTTTGAATGTTTACAAAAAATTCATAATCATGGTGGTTTTTCCATTCCTTCTTTCATCTTCTCTCTTAATTCTTCAAGCGCTGGTTTCTTAATCCGCTGTACCGTTGATCTGGGAATTTGCATGGTTTCTGCTATTTTCTGATCACTCATACCAAGACCAAAGCTCATATATGCGACTTCCCTCCTGCGTTTCTCCATTTTGCGCAATGCATCATACAACAAATCCTGTCTGATACATATGGCGGAATCCATAATCTGCAGAATATTATTCTGTGTGGGAAAGTCATCCTGCATCGTATAATATTTCCCGTCAAGATCAGGGGACAAAACCTCGTGTGCTTTACGCCGCCGTTCCTTTCGTATATAATTCAAGCTGCAATTCTTCAACGAAATTCTGACATAAGCGCTGAACATCTTCATCACGTCCGTCTCATCACGCATTTGTTTTCACCTTCTTTTCGATTCTTTATCCGATATTTCGGATTTTCTTGTAAAAATAGCAGAAATCCGAAATCCCGGATAAAATTTTCATTGTTTCTGAAAGCCTTTGAAAAAAGAAACGGACACCAGCACAATCAGAGCTACACTTCTTTCCCTGATTCTGCTTGATGTCCGGCTATTATATATGAGGTCCGCAAGCATTACGCTCCGCCCCACGGGCTCGTCACAACAAGTACGATTTATATTCAATTTTTTGATGCATGAATGTTACCGTCTGTAAAAAGATCTCAAGCTGGGACCTCGTCTGAATGAGAGATTGAGTTCAACAATCTTATTGCATCTCGGGCACTTCATTTCGATCTTTCCCGTTGTCGGCGTGATTTTATCCAAAAGACGTTTACCGCATTCCGGACACACCTTCATAACTCGTATAGATTGACACTCGTTTGCCGATTCCGTAGACTTTGGATACTCCTGATTCATTTTAATCTCTCCTTTACTTATTATTTCCATATTTTTGATTCATATATGCCTGCTTGATTTCTCGTGGATCTGTCCATTTGCAGTTCGGTGGAATATCAATATAAACACCCCAATAGGTATATGGATCGTACAACTGATTCCTTTCCAATAATCCATGACGCTGCATTTTATTTGCCAGGGCTGTGATTGAGGAACCGAGCATCTGCGCCAATGTATTTACCTTTGCATACACATCGGGGCAATAGATGCGGTTCAGGCATTCGACCTTTTCTCCAAGGCCAATCTGATACATTCCCTGGCGGACCAGCTCTTCGGGAAGGAGCAGACACGATGCAAGTACATCTGCCTGCCATTCTTCCCAATCGGTTATGATGCCTGTTCTTTTTTCCGGCTCTCTTGAAAAATGGAGAACCGGGTCTATTCCTTCATTGTTGTTTCCATAAAAATGTGGATATAACATTTTGTAAATATGGTGACTGGCTTCGTGACACTTCGTAAAGCGGCACTTCCCTGCCATGAGTGAATCTTTTTGTAGATCTGTTTCTATCAGAATCGTTTTACCGTCCAGATAGTAAAGATCCTCCGGCAATTCTTCCTTACAAAGCAGGACTCTGGCTGCACGCGTTGAGGTTGCACCATATATACTCCGATCAATAGACAAATGCTTGTAATCCACACGAAGACCGAGCAGATCTGTCAGAAGAATATCCGGATCAACCGCACAGATCATTCGCTGCTCTGCAATCTTCGGCAGTTTTCGGTATGCTGCATAAACGCGGTTGCCGATGGCTTCGATATCGGTTCTTTTCAGTATTTTCACACCGGAACCCCCTTATCGCATTACTGATACACAGGTGCTTCCATAAACCATCTGTCATCTTCCTCGCGGTACAGGTACTGTTCCTGTCCGCCAATCACTACGGTATACCGAATTCCTCTGCCGCCCACCTTTGTGGATGCTGCAGGTGCTGCATGGCGTACACGGTCAATCTTATATTTGGCACCATCTTCCCATATGAATCCTTTGGGAAGCAGCATACCATCCTGACGCATGAGCGCGAAGACATCAACGTAGACTTTCCGATACTTTGTTTCTGCCATAATGAATCCTCCTGTTTATGTTGGTACGCCGGTCGGCATGATGACCTGTGGTCCACCACCCGACGACATTTTGGGATTATCTAAAAGACAGGCATTCCGTATGATATCCATACCAAAACGCAGCCTTAAATCTTCGACTGTCCGATCAATCTTCTCTGTCTTTTCCGTGTGCAGCGGATCGCAGAACAGATCGAGCTGATACGGCGTGTTCTGTGCAGTCAGATTGATGGCACGTACCGTCACCGAGCGGATCGGGTTGCGCCATTCATAACTGCGGCAAAACAGATCAAATGCGGTTCTTGCGATTTCCGATGCACTCTGTGTCGGGTGTGGCAGCGGACACTGCCACTGTTTTGTAAAGAGCTTATTATCACGGACATCGATCTGTACACCGCAGGCACGTTTTTCGTAGGTATACAGCTTATGACCGATCTCCTGCGTCAGTGCCAGCATAATCCGCCAGACCTCGGCCGCATTCTCCAGATCCTGCAGCGCAGTCGTGCCGTGTCCTACGGACTTTACAGGAACCGATGCATCGGCTGCTGCGACTCTGCTCTCATCCAGTCCGTTTGCGAACAGCCAAAGAGCAACACCGAATTTTCCGAATTTCTTTTCGAAAAATTCGACAGGCCATGTTGCAAGGGTTCCGATGGTTCGGACACCGCAAGCGGCGAGCTTTTTCTCTGTCGCACGACCGACACCGAGCATTTCCGATGCTGCCAGCGGCCACACGATTTCTTTGAACCGTTCTTTGGGAATACAGGTCACGGCATCGGGCTTTTTCAAGTCACTGCCGAGCTTGGCAAAGATTTTGTTGAAGGAAACACCGATGGAAACCGTCAGACCGAGTTCAAATTTGATGCGTTCTCTGATCTCCTGTGCGATCTTCTCCCCGTCTCCGTAGATGCCAACGGAACCGGTAACATCCAACCAACACTCATCCATGCCGAATGCCTCAACCTGATCGGTGTAGTCCTCATAGATTTTCCGTGCGGCTTTGGAGAACTTCATGTACTCCTCATAATGCGGCGGGACGATGACAAGGTCACGACACTTCTGCTGTGCCTGCCAGACGGCTTCCCCTGTTGTTACACCGCAGGCTTTGGCTTTGTAGTTCTTGGCAAGGACAATGCCGTGGCGTTCCTCCACACTTCCGCAGACAGCGACAGGGTACGGCTTCAGATCGGGGTTCAGAAAACATTCGACGGAGGCATAGAAGTTGTTCATATCGCAATGCAATATTGTTCGTTCCATAGCTTTTTCATCTTTTTCTATAAACTTCTTCATAAGCATTGACAAATGCGCATTTTTGGTGTATAATAAACACAAGTAAGATGTGCTTTGCAATTATATTATACACGCTTTAGATGTGTTTGTCAATAGGTTTAACACATTTTGTTTGTGTTTTTTTGAAAAAGGAGCCAACGATCATGACTTTTGCGGAAAAAATCAAAAAAGAACGCATGAAACTTCAGATGACCCAGGCCGAATTTGCTGCATATATTGGGATTTCATTCCGTTCCGTACAAAACTATGAAGCAGGAAAGAATCATCCGAGAACCCGTGATGCATATCAAAAGATCGCGGAGGCACTGAATCTAAGTACCGATTATTTACTGACAGAAAACGAAGCGTTCATTATGGATATCGGGAACGAATTTGGTTCCCGCGGCAGAAAAGGCGCACAGAAACTGTTGGAACAGATCAATTATACCTATACTAACGGTGAAATGGACGAGGATGATCTTGAAATACTCACGCAGGGTATTCAGGAACTGTATTGGAAAGTCAAGCGTGCCAACAGGGAGAAATATGATCCCTATAAGAATAAGCGAAATGCTGCATCTGATGGCTCGGATGACGCACAAGAGTAGTCCATTGATGCATGACATTACTGCAGGAGAAACGAGGGATGTTGTATGACCTGCATGGAGATCGCTGTCAATGCGGCAAACGATCTGGTTCGTAAATACAGCACGCGCAATCCGGAAAAAATTGCTGATGAAATGAACATTCAGATTGTACCTATGCCCTTCTCCAAACAGAAAGGTGTTTATACGATCATTGAACGTCAGCCATTCATCATGATTAAACAAGATCTGCATCCTGTAACACGGTCTATCGTCATCGCCCATGAGCTTGGACACCATATGCTCCACAAGGCAGAATTGAAAAAAACTCCCAACCTACAGGAGTTCAATATCTTTGATATGACAGATAATCATATCGAATATGAAGCGAATGTGTTCGCGGCACAACTGCTCCTACCTGATGATGAAATCACAGATTACATATATCAGGGGTATGATATAGAGAAAATCGTACGAACAATGAAATCTGACATCAATCTCGTAGCACTGAAGGTTGCCATTCTGAACAGCGGCGGTCATAAGTTTCAGGAACAGGAGTATCGGAATCGGTTTTATTGACTTGATCCTTAACATCAACTTCATATCTTTTTTTTCATCATGATATGTCCAGAGTTTGCCGGAGGTACGGATGCTGAGATCCGTAGTCGTGCCGTTTGAGTCGGAGACTTTGGGAAAATAAATCGTCGGAGGTACGCATTATGCCAAAATCAAAATGGAATTTGAATACCATTTACATATCCGAGCGGCTGCAGGAGAGCCTGCGGCCCATCTCCCGCTGCG
>JAFTLK010000034.1 GCA_017455975.1 Clostridia bacterium
CAGATTCCCTACGTTCTCTACCTGCCCGCAAACTACGACGAGGCAAAGGAATACCCCGTGCTGCTGCTCCTCCACGGTGCAGGCGAGCGCGGTACCGACAACGAGCTGCAGCTGTTCCACGCAGTTGACGAACTTTACGAAACCAGACAGGCTGCCATGGACGAATGTATCTTCCTCGTGCCGCAGTGTCCGCCTGAGGAGCAGTGGGTCGACTGGCCCTGGGTAAACGGCAACTATTCCGTCGACGAAATCCCCGAATCGAAGGCGCTTTCCACGACAATGAAGCTCCTCTCCGAAATCCTTGACAAGTACGCCGCCGACAAAAACCGCGTCTACATCATGGGTATCTCCATGGGCGGTTTCGGCACATGGGACGCGCTTGTCCGTCATGAGCCGATCTTCGCGGCAGGCGTTCCGCTGTGCGGCGGCGGCGACCCGTCCAAGGTCGATATCCTCAAGGAAATCCCGATCTGGTGCGTCCACGGTACGGTTGACTCCGCCGTTCCGTTTGCAGGCACCGAGGAAATGTACAACACCATCACCTCTGCCGGCGGTGAACGCATCACGTTCGAGCCTATGGAGGGCATGGATCACAACATCTGGGACTACGCAACGACCAACGGCGATCTGATCGACTGGATGTTTGCGCAGAACCTGGAGCTGCGTTACCCGCCGGAGACCGAGCCTGTCACGGAAGCCGTTACAAACCCGATTGAACCGGGTGTTGAGCCTGTGATTGAGCAGACCGGTGACACCTCCTCCACGCCCATCGCCGCTGTCGTCGTTATCGCCGTTCTGGCAATCGGCGCCGTCGTGGGATTTGTCATGACCAAAAAGAAGAAGTAAGCGTATGATACAGCCCCGACAGGGATTGCCTCCTGCCGTTGAGGGTGCGTGATACGACGTTTTGTCAGAAAACATAACCAAAAACAACAGCCGATCTCCGTGATGTACAGAGGTCGGCTGTATGTATTCTGTTTTCGCGTACTCAATCCATCAACCCCATATCGACCATCACATGATACAGTCGGTCGGGATAGTCGGTCATGATGCAGTCGGCACCCATGGAGACAAGGTAGCGCATATCGTCCTCGTCGTTGATCGTCCAGTACTGGATCGCCATGTCGTGGCTGTGCGCGTAGTTGATGACCTGCGCGGTACCGAGATTGATGCCCATGTCGAGGTACTTGTCGGTGAACGGAATCTGCAGAACGGTACACGGCGGCGTATAGGACTTGCTGTTCGTCAGCGCAGCGATGTAGAAGGCGATGACCTCATCAATCGATGTACTGCGCGACAGCTGCGGATACGTCTCATCGACATACAGGCTGATTTCCTCATGGAACGTACCGAATGCAACGCGGTCGAAGAGATTTCTCTCTTCCAGAACGGCGCAAAGCGTGTCGACACCGCGGCGTCCGAGCTCGCCGCTGTTCTTGATCTCGATGATGAAATCGTAGTCACCCATTGCGCACAGATAATCGAGCGTTTCGTCGATGGTCAGAATACGCAGTTCATCCGGGACATTGTCGCCCGCAAGGTCTGCAAACGGCATTTCTCCGGCATCATTTTTGAATTTCGCGCCCATATTCAGCGTTTTCAGCTCGGCAAGTGTCTTGTTCTCCGGACGCACGTCGCTCTCACCAAAGACGACCTCCGCGTCGGAGGTGCGGTCCAGCGTATCGTCGTGCAGAAGCACCAGATAACCGTCGGATGTAATATGCAGGTCAAACTCGAAGACGCTGATCGAAAAATCGGGGTTTTCTGCGCAGTTTTTCAGCGCCATCATCGTGTTTTCCGGTGCAATGCCGCCGCCGGAACGGTGTGCGGAAATGGCAGTGACCGCGTTAGCATGAGGATTGGTCATTTCAAACTGTTTGATCTTTGCGGGATCGGAGCGGTGTGCTCCCGATGCTTTGACGGTAATGAGTGCGGCAAGTGCTAAAACTGCAATGACAATGAGGACGATGACAACGACTTTCAGAATCTTTTTTACGGTTTTGTTCATGATGCTTGTCCTTTATTTATTTTTGTGATTTTTTTGTCCACAGTACATCGGCAAGACGACCGAACTCGGCGACGGACAGACGCTCCCCGCGGATGGTTTCGGCAAATCCCGCTTCTGCGATTGCCTCGGACAGATCGGACTTCGTAAATTCACCCATACCGGAGGACAGCGCATTGATGAGGGTCTTGCGGCGCTGACCGAAAGCAGACTTGATGACGCGGAACAGCATATCCTCGTTTGCGACCTTGACGGGCTTGTCCTTGTAAAGACGCATCCGCACAACGGCGGAATCGACCTTGGGCGCCGGAAGGAAGTTGCCCGCGGAGACGTTGAACAGCTTCTCAACCTCCGCGTAATAGCTGACAGATGCCGTCACAGCGCCGTATTCTGCGGAGCCGGGTGCGGCACACAGGCGGTCGGCGACTTCTTTCTGAATCATGACGGTGATGTTGTCAAGCGGAATACCGGATTCGAGCAGCAGCATCAGGATCGGTGTTGTGATGTAATAGGGAAGATTGGCGCAGACAGTGACGTTTTTATCCGAAAAGTGCTCGGCAAAGAGGGCTTTCAGATCTGTCTTCATGATGTCGCCTTCGATGACGGTGACATTGTCATAGTTGGCAAGTGTTTCGCCGAGCACCGGAATCAGAGCGCGGTCGATTTCCACGGCGACGACCTTTTCGTACATCTCGCACAGGTACTGTGTCATGGTACCGATGCCGGGACCGATTTCGAGGATCGCGTCCTCGGGTGCGGCACCGCATTCCTCGGCGATCCGCTCGGGAACCATCGGGTTGATCAAAAAGTTCTGACCGAATTTTTTCTGAAAGGTAATGCCGTGGGATGCCATCAGGCGTTTGACATAGCTGATATCGGTTAAGCGCATGGGGGTTCTCCTTTGGGGTGAGATTTTTAGGGGCAATGCAGCAATTATAAATTCTAAAAATGCAGATCGAGAGGGTGAATGAATTACTGACAAAAACAAGGTAATACTTGTAAAATTATAAGGTAATCCAGTACCGTTTCAGAAAATGATGTCCTTCTGCTTCGTTATATGCAGCAATGATATCACGCAGTTCACCACCAAGTTTTTCGCATACATGAATAGAAGCAGTATTCTTTTCATTTATGGTGAGGAGTACGGTTTCCATTCTATGTTCTTTTGCAAGGATCAAGCCTTGGCGGAGTATCTCTGTTCCATATCCTTTTCCCCACTCGGATACTCTAACTGCATAACCGATACTTCCGATATCTGTCAGTACATTTTCTGTGAATTGTGTGCGAAGTTGAAATTCACCGATAAACTTGCCATCATGGATTGCCCAATAGTGGAAACTGGGTGACTGCCCTGACATCAACCCTTTTTCCTTTTTTTCATACCAAGGTTTTGTACGCTGAAACCAAGTATCATCAATGCTTTGGGGATTGGTCGGTCTGAAATAAATCACATGATTGTCATATAATTCCTGACAATAGTCTTTATATCCCGATACATATTCGGGACATCGTTTTATTAGCTTTAACATACATATATCCCCGAATCTGTTATAAATTTGAATGTGAACAATGTTGATGCGTAAACAGCGGAATATTTTGATATAGAAAAATGCGAAATTTACCGCAGACGCGCAACAGAGCGCTGAAGTCCTTCGATGGTTTTGACCTCGACCACGACGCGGCAGTTGTGTGCTTTGGCAAGTGTCAGGTAATCTTCGATAGGCAGAATTCCCTCGCCGATGGGCAGATGATCGCGGCGGTCAGAGGGGATTGCGTCATGCAGATGCATATGGATCAGACGGTCAATGCATCGGTCTATGATCGGGCGTTGTGTGAAATTGCGAGCAGCAACGTGTCCGGTGTCAAAGGTGACTGCAAAAACGGGACTTTCGAGCAGACACGCAAGGGATTCTTCTCCGAACGGCGCGGAAAACGCGCTGGTATTCTCCACACAGATGCGGATATCGGAATTTCCAACCGCACGGGTACAAGCATCGCGGAAGGTTTTCAGCCGCGCAAGGTATGTATCCCGGTATTCTTCAAACAAATAGACCTTCCGATCGGGCAGTGTAAAATAAGTACCGGTCGAAAGATGCATATTCAAAAGTGGGATACCGACGTTCTTTGCAAGTGCAATGGTTTCGGTGACCGTTTCTGTAAATGCGGCGGCAATGCGCGGATTAAAGTCGCACGGTGTGTTTGTGTCGTCCAGATGAACGGTATAGAAAATGCCGTACCGTTCGGCAATCGCACGAAGGTATCCTGCATCCAGCTGATGGGTCTGATACTGCGGCAGACACATGGAAAGCTCAATAAACTGCAGACCGAGTTCGGCGCACAGCTTTGCGCAGTCTTCAAGGTCGGGAAGCTCAAGGAGCGTTGGCATACCGAGGGTGAGCATGGGTGTACCTCCGTGTTAGACTGCTTGACAAGGAAACAGTGAAATATTTTTCCTGTCGGAAAAATGTGAAATAATTTACTGCGTAAATTGTGAAATATTGCATCCTGCGGATGCCATGTGAAATGAAATTTGCCCACATTCGCGTCAGCGAATATTTCACATTTGCGAAGCAAATATTTCACCGCGAAGCGATTTCACTTGCCGGAAGGGCAAATTTCGTTGAAAAAAAGACAGGTCAAGACCTGTCTTTTTTTCTGGTGGGGGATGGTGGATTCGGACCACCGAAGTCGATAGACAGCAGATTTACAGTCTGTCCCCTTTGGCCACTCGGGAAATCCCCCTGGAGCTAATGACGGGACTTGAACCCGTGACCTGTTGATTACGAATCAACTGCTCTACCAACTGAGCCACATTAGCATCCGAATATTCAGTGTCACGGTGTGATCTCCGTAACAATATTATTATACCATTCTTTGCACGTCTTGTCAAGGGATTTTTGAAATTTCCAAAAGTTTTTTCATTTACGTCAAAAAGTATTTACAACTGCTTGTGGGTGCCGACTTGTAATGATGGTTTGAATATGATATAATATAAAAAAGTAATACAGGAGGAATTCACTATGGCTCCCGATTGGTTTGAATATCTCATTTATGCATTGTTCTGGGGACTGCCGATTTTTTCTGTGCTGTGGTTTGCCATTGCACTGTACCGCTTTCTGATTGCGAAAAAACGTATCAATAATGGCAGCAGGGTATATGATGAAGCGGAAATGCGGCGGCGGAAGATACAGCTGACAATTTCTTCGGTGCTGTTCGGCATCATTCTGCTGATTGCGCTTGGTTTGATGGGGCTTCTTTTTCTGGCGGTAGCGTTTATGTAAAGTGAGGGATATCATGACCGACTCTGTTTTTATCAGAATTTTCATCGCCGTGCTGGCGGTGTGTCTTCTGGCAACGGCGGCGCACGCGATCTACGCGATTGACGCCTATCAGCGCTGCTCGATCATTTACTTTATCGGAGAGGAGCTGTGGTGACATGAAGCGGCTTCTTTTACAGATTGCGATGCTCGCGGCGGTTGTATTGCTGTTTGCAGGCTTCAATGCAAGCATCTATGTTCTGCTCACGCGCAGACTGTCAAACAATTTCAGCGATACCTCGCAGGCAAAAATGGTCGATGTCGCATCGTTTCTGCCGTTTGAGGAAGACTCCGACCTTGCGCGTATCGAAACGGAATTTGCGCTGACAGGAGATCTTCCGGTGCTCGACGGCGCGGCGGCACTGGTGCCGGTATATGCATCCATCATTGATTCCGTGTATCCTGCGGGATGCGTGACCTACGACGGCGGCGTATTTTCCGATGATAACTACTACGGCGAAAACTTTGCACCCGACAGCAAAATGCAGTATAAAAACACCGTCCGCGGCTACAAAGCCATTGTCGACGGCGACACCGATATCCTGTTCTGTGCCGCACCGTCTGCAGAGCAGCGAGCATATGCTGAGGAACAGGGTGTGGAGCTGGTCTATGTTCCCATCGGACTTGAGGCGTTTGTCTTTTTTGTCAACCGGGATAATCCGGTCGATGACCTGACTGTTGACGAAATCCGTGCAATCTACGCCGGCGACATCCGGAACTGGAAGTCGGTCGGCGGTGAGAACCGCGTCATCAATCCGGTGACGCGGCTGGAGGGCAGCGGTTCACAGTCGATGATGAACGCGTTCATGGGTGAAACGCCGATTGGGACAAAATCACCCCTTGCGCTGTTCGGCGGTGCAATCGGCTTTTCCTTCCGCTATTATCTTGACGACATGGTAGACAATGCCGGCGTGAAGATGTTGTCTGTGAACGACGTATATCCAAGCCGCGATAATATCCGCGCGCGCACATATCCGATTGTCGCGCAGTTTTTCGCCATCTACCGTGCCGACAACAAAAATGAAAACATCCCGCGTCTGATTGAGTGGATTCTGTCGGAGGAGGGACAGGCGCTGATTGAGGCGTGCGGATATACGGGGCTTTTTTAACCGCATGACAGAGGAAACGGAGAATTGCAGGAAATTTTCCGTTTCCTCTTGCTTTTCTGTGTGGAATCATGTATAATAATATATCATTTATATAAAGAGAGGGTATTTCCGATGATTGAAAAATATACAGGCGGTGCGTATCTCGTCGACGGCGAAACGCTGGTCACCGATACCGCTGCACTGGATGCCATGGGCATTCATACAACCCGCGACGAAGCAAAGAACAACACGATGGCGTGGTCGATTCTGTCCGCGCACAATACTTCCGGCGATGACGGTCAGCTGAAAATCAAGTTTGACGCAATGGCATCGCACGATATCACCTATGTCGGTATCATCCAGACGGCACGTGCAAGCGGCTTAACCGAATTTCCGCTCCCGTATGTGCTGACCAACTGTCACAACAGCCTTTGCGCGGTCGGCGGTACAATCAACGAGGACGACCATGTCTTCGGTCTGTCTGCGGCAAAGAAGTACGGCGGCAACTTCGTGCCGGCGCACCTTGCCGTCATTCACTCCTATATGCGCGAAATGATGTCCGGATGCGGAAAAATGATTCTCGGCTCGGACAGCCATACCCGTTACGGCGCACTCGGTACGATGGCAATCGGTGAGGGCGGTCCGGAGCTGGTCAAGCAGCTGTGCAAAAGAACCTACGATATCGCACGTCCCGAGGTTGTCGGTGTCTATCTGACGGGCAAGCCCTCCCACGGCGTCGGTCCGCAGGACGTGGCACTTGCGCTGATCGGTGCGACGTTCTCCGACGGCTTTGTCAAGAACCGCGTGCTCGAATTTGTCGGCGACGGTATTGCAAGTCTCCCGATCGAGTTCCGCAACGGCATTGATGTCATGACGACGGAAACCACCTGTCTTTCCTCCATCTGGGTCACCGATGAGGAAACCCACCGCTATTTCGCCGTCCACGGCAGAGAAAATGAATACAAGAAGCTGCAGCCGGGCAAGGTCGCTTATTACGACCGCGTGGTGAAGATCGATCTGTCGAAGGTCGAGCCGATGATCGCACTGCCGTTCCATCCCTCCAACGTTTATACCATCCGCGAGCTGAACGAAAATGCGCGCGACATTCTCCGCAAGGTCGAGCTTTCCGCCGCAGAACAGCTCGAAACGCCGAATCTGACCTTCACACTGACCGATAAGATCGCGCCCGACGGCAGAGTGCTCGTCGACCAGGGTGTCATCGCGGGCTGTGCCGGCGGTACGTATGACAACCTCGCCGTTGCCGCAAACATTCTCGACGGTGCATCCACCGGCTGCGGCGCGTTCCAGCTGTCCGCATATCCGGCAAGCCAGCCGGTCAATCTGGCACTCGTCCGTTCCGGTGCTGCTGAAAAGCTGCTTTCTGCGGGTGTCACCCTGCGCACGGCATTCTGCGGACCGTGCTTCGGTGCTGGTGACGTTCCGTCCAACGGCGGTCTGTCGATTCGCCATTCCACCAGAAACTTCCCGAACCGCGAAGGCTCCAAGCCGTCCGGCGGTCAGATCGCATCCGTTGCGCTGATGGATGCCCGCTCCATTGCCGCAACGGCGAAAAACGGCGGTGTGTTGACCTCTGCTGCGGAGATCGACTACTGCGAGGACATTCCGGAATACAAGTTTGACGGTTCCATCTACAACAAGCGCTGCTACTTTGGCTGGGGCAAGCCCGAGGCCGACAGTGCGCTGAAGTTCGGTCCGAACATTGCCGACTGGCCGAAGATGGAAGCACTGACCGATGATCTGCTGCTGCGTGTTGCCTCGGTCATCACCGACCCTGTCACCACGACCGATGAACTGATTCCGTCCGGCGAGACCTCCTCTTACCGCTCCAACCCACTCAAGCTCGCCGAATTTGCGCTTTCCCGCAAGGATCCCGCTTATGTCGGACGTGCAAAGGAAGTCAAGACGCTTGAAAATATGCGCCTCGACGGTGTCGAACCTGCACCCATCAAGGCAATCTACGATGTTCTCCGTACCTTTGACGGCAAGGCATCTCTTGACGCATCCCGCGTCGGTATCGGTACGCTCGTTTACGCAAACAAGCCCGGTGACGGCTCGGCAAGAGAGCAGGCTGCTTCCTGTCAGAAGGTGCTCGGCGGCTGGGCAAACATTGCGGTGGAATACGCGACCAAGCGTTACCGCTCCAACCTCATCAACTGGGGTATGCTGCCGTTTGTCTTTGCCAATGCCGCACAGGCAGAAAACCTGCCGTTTGGTATCGGCGACTGGATCTTTGTCCCCGATGTCCGCCGCGCCGTTGCCGAAAAGGCAGAGACGATCACTGCGTACACCGTCAAAGAAGACGGCACCAAGACGGCATTTGCGCTGACGCTCGGTTCTTTGACCGATGATGAGCGTAAGATCATTCTTGATGGCTGTCTGATCAATTATTATAACAACTAACAAATGTATCCCCGCACGGTCATTGCATGACGCTGTGCGGGGATTATTCAAAAATCCATTGACAAAGTTTTTTATCTGTGGTATAATAAAAATACAGAAAGCACCGGTGACGGTACTTCCCCTGCGTTAAGTTAAAGATATAACCGTCCGCGTGTCGAAGTGAGGGCGGTTATTTCTTTTTGTTATGAAGATCAATGTATGTAAGCAAGGCAAGAACGAATCCGCCAAAGAGAAATAACAATTCCCAAGTCACGTACATGATGCTCACCTCCCCTCATCGGGAAGGCAATGTCAAAAAGAAATCGCATCCCCGTGATGAATCATCGCAGGGGGATGTACCGCCACCGTACTGGTGCTTTCCGGGTGCCGATATTGTGGTACCGTAGATATTATATCATAAAATCACAAAAATGTCAATCAAATCACAGTGTGGTTATGCCATCTGTGATTTTTTGTTTTGCCAGATTCACTGCCGCAATCTGATGTTTTTGAGCATATCGATATGCATTCTCAGCACCGCCCGGGTGCTCTGCCCATACCAAAACAAGCTGTGCTTCGTCGATCATGCGGTGATTGCGGATTGTAATGGCCGATTTGAAATGCGCGGTTTGTGATTCGGCATCGATGCGGATTTCATCGTAATAATCAGAAAACGAAGCTTCATTTTCGCGCAGTTCTTTGCTCGGATAGGGAAGAACGAGTACATGCGCACAGCGTTCGTGTCCCATGCGTGCCTGCAGACGGCGGATGATTGAAGAAGCCAGCAGATCAAATTCACCGTTTCGTCCGATCAGAATTGTTGTGTGTGCATGTTCGGAAATGATGCCGGACAGGACTTGTTCCAGATGCGCTTCGGCGGCAAGTCCGTTTGTAATTCGCCGATTGCCGAACAAGGAAATGGTGAATGTTTGGAACATGATATTTCACCTCGTTTTGATGTATTTAACTTGTATTTGCAACTCATATTATACTATTGCAAATTAAATAAGTCAATAGAAAACTATAGTTTGTAGTGATATTCCGTTTTCTTGGTATAATTAAGATATCAAGATCAGGGGCGGTAAGATATGAGAAAAGAAGTACAGTTCAAAAACAGAGATCGATTCATTCAGCTCGGAATCACGATTGCAACCATCCGAAGAATTCGTGGAATGTCGCAGGAACAGCTTGCTGAAAAGGCTGATATCAGCAGAACATTCCTGAGTGCGATAGAAGCACCGAGTACGGCAATTGGTTTTTCTCTGGAGGTGTTATATAACATCGCCGATGCTCTGCAAGTGAGCCCTGCGGACATACTCAATGCATCCGTGCTTCCCGACAGTATCCTCAATCCGAAAGTATAAAACAAAGGTGCCGTACCCAACCCGTACAGCACCTTGTTTCTATTCCCGAGAAAAATAATAAGAAAATTTTCCAAATCTACTTGCACAGAACGTCATTTTGTGGTATAGTTAAAAAGATAAAAACATGGAGGTACCCTTTGGTGAAACTCGATCTTGATATTGAACAATTCTGGCGCGACGAAGACGAGGCGCATAAAGATAACTGCTTTTCCCCCGATGCCAAACAAGTAGCACTCGGCATTCGCATGAGTGACGAATGTGTCTTTGCCGAGCTTGGCGAAGAAGGACAGCCGTGGGGCTATACCGATCCCGGGCGACGTTACGACCTCAACTGCCGCTACAACGAAAAGGCGCGGAAGATCGTCGGCCGTGCACTGCTTGGCGAACACAAGCCGACCGACGCACCGAAGGTGACGATTCCCGGCTACCGGCAGATCGGCGAGGTCTTCGGCGGAAAATATGAATTCGACGGCAATACGACATGGCTGCGCGGCACGATGGCAGACGAGGATGATCTGACAAAACGTCTTGACTGGGTCGAGGCGCTGATTGCCGATGACGAGGCGTTCCGGGCATACGTTCTGCCGTCCGACTGGGATGAACGCTGCAGACAGGTTTATGAAACTTACGGACGCCGCCCGGGACAGTTCACCGCCATCCGCGGTCCGGTTACCCTTGCCACCTCGGTTTACGGCACCGAAAATCTGCTGTTCCTCTATTATGACAACGAGGGACTGTTCCGCCGCTTTGCCGATGCGATCACCGGCGTACTTCATGCCTACATCACGCTGTTCATCCGCGAATCCGGACACGATGAAACGAATTTCGTCCACGGCTTTGCGTTCAACGATGATGACTCCAATCTGATGACACCCGAAATGTATCATGCCTTCGGTTATCCGATTCTGAAAAGCGTGTTTGACCGTGTTTCGCCGAATCCCGGTGATTATCGCTATCAGCATTCCGACTCTGCCATGGGACATCTGATTCCCCAGCTTGCCGATTTCAACCTCACCGGCTGCAACTTCGGTCCGACGGTCACGGTCGATGAGATCCGCCGTCAGATGCCGAACACCCGCATTGACGGACAGTTAGCACCTTTCACATTCATGCGCAACAATGAGGATGACATCATTGCCGAGGTCAAGCGCGACTGTGAGCAGATCAAGGCGCTCGGTGCACGCGGTCTGAATCTGACAACGGCGGGTTCGATCAACAACGGCTCACTGCTGACCAGTATGCGTGTGGTCATGGCGGCGATTCAGAACTTCGGACGTTACGATTCATAAATCAGGAGATCAACATGAGAAAAATCATTGCAACTGACTATGACGGTACCTTGACCATTGACGGGATTCCCCCGCGCGTTGTCGATGCGATTGCACGCTTCCGCGCGGCGGGCAATCTGTTCGGGATTGTCACAGGACGCGACAAAATCGGCAGCTTCAGTGCCTTCGCAAAAGACAAGCGCTTCGGCTTTGACTTTATTCTGGCGATGAACGGTGCGCTGGCGATGGATGCCGACGGCAATACGCTGTACGAAAGTCCGATCCGCGGCGACCAGCCCTACGGCGATACCACACTTTCCCGTGCGTTGGTGCGCAGAATCTGGGAGCTGACCGGTCGTCAGTGCGGCATTGCCTTCGGTGATACACGGCTCGACATTCATCCCGATTACCCCGACGGCGGCAAGTATGGATGGACACAGCTTGACCCGTTCGGCGATCTCGAAAAAGATGTCTTTGCGAAAATGGATACGTTTGCCATGCTCAATACGGCCTGTGAAACCGAGGAGATGACAGCGCGCGTAACTGCACAGCTGCTCAAGGAATTCGGCGATTATGTCTTCCCGCAGCAGAACGGTACCTGCATCGACATTCCCGTGCGCGGCATGGATAAGGGCGAGGGCATTGCCAAATACGCCGCACTGATGGGCGTTGATGAGAACAACATCTTCACCGCCGGCGATAACTTCAACGATCTGCCGATGCTCCGCCGCTATCACGGATGCGCAATGGCATCGGGCGTACAGGCGGCAAAGGACGTCTCCGAATTTATCTGCCGTGATATCGCAGAGGTCGTTGACCTTGCGATGAAGAATCATTGAGGTTTGATGACGATGGTTTGCGCAGTGTGATGAAACGCCGCGTAGGGCAGGGGCTTGCTCCTGCCGCCACGGACGCATTGCATTTGTAATCTATCCGGCATTCCATATATACCGGCATATATTGGATGATTTTCGAAATATTTTCCGTGCATATGTTTACTTTTGAACATTCTCACGCAAAGAAAGGACACTTCCCATGAAACCCATTCTGTTTCTGATGCTCGCCATCCTGATGAGCGGCATCTACTCCATCGGATTGAAGCCTGCCAACAGCCGCTGTAAATCGCTTGCCGAGCTGCAGCTGTTCAACGGCTGCTTTTCCGCATCTGCGATGGTCGGCGCACTTGCATCTGCGCTGATCTCAACGGGAAATCTCTATATCCCCCTTTCCGGTCTTCTGACGGCGGCGCTGTTCGGCTGCTTTTTCTCCATCTGCGTCTTCACGAATCTGAAAGCGCTGGAGGACGGTCCGCTGTCTCTGACGACGTTGATCGTCAATTTCAGTCTGATCTTCCCGCTGATTTACTCATTCTGCTTCCTCGGTGAACCGATTACACCTGTGCGGATCGGCGGTATTCTGCTGCTTGTGGTCTGTATGTTCTTATTCACCAATCCGAAGGTTACAGGCGAAAAGAAGATTTCGCTGAAGTGGATTCTGCTGTCTGTCGCATCGTGCCTGTGCAACGGTCTGCTCTCTGTCACCTCGAAAATCTACGCGATGGCATCGGAAAACGCGTATGCATCGCAGTATCTTGTTTACAGCTATTTCTTTGCAACCGTGACCTCCCTTGTCCTGTTTGCCATTCTGCGCTCCCGCCAGAACAAGGAAGACCGCGTTGCCATGCGTGATTTCTTTGCGCCGGTTATGATCGTGCTGTTCCTGCTGATCGGTTTTGCCAACTTCGGTCTGAATCTGATGGTCGTTCTGCTGGCAACGCTGATGGACGGTGCCATTGTCTATCCGGCAGTCCAGGGCGGCGGCCCTATGATTGCTGTCATCGGTTCGCGCCTGTTCTTCGGCGAGCAGATCTCGTGGAAGAAGTGGATTGCTATCCTGCTCGGTGTCGCGGCGATTGTGATGTTGAATTTGTGAGGTAACAATATGGATGGTAAGACAACCGTTAAATATTTGCAGTCCTATATCAGACAAAAGGATTTTCAACCCGAATTGCTGAAGGATTATTTCTTGAAGCTGTCGGAAGAAGTCGGTGAACTTTCCCGTGCGATGCGAAAAGGACTGAAAGCATCGGATGTCAATGATATCAAGGGAACCATTGATGAGGAAATATGGGATGTGATCTATTATGCATTGGCAATTGCAAACATCTACGATATTGATGTTGAATCTGTCATCAAAGTCAAATCGGAAATGAATGAATTGAAATATCCGTCCAATGTGAAATTTGAGGAAAACAGATAATCAATAACAGGAGCACTCCTATGCCATTCAGCAAAAGGAGTGCTCCTGTTCTTTTTATTTTTGACAATGTGCGGTTGACAATCATAACAAAAAGAAATAACCGCCCTCGCTACCAACTTGCGGCGGTTATTTCAATAACTTAAGCAGGGAAGTACCGTCATCTGTGCTTTCTGTTTTTATTATAGCACAGATGCGGCGGTTTTTCAAGTATTTTCGGCTCTTCTGTCACGGACGATACTTGCCGGATAATTCGGACAGCGGGCGATTCATGAATCGCCCCTACATCTGTCTCGATTATGACGTTTGGAGGTCAGGGAGGCTCAATCTTCAACCGCGTACGCAATCGTCGTCATCAGTGCCATTTCAGCGGCGGAGGTGTCGAGACGGGAGTACTGCACGACGACCGGTGTGTCGGACTCGAGCAGAATTGCGTAGGGAACTGCTTCCGGAATCCCGTTGCCCTCTGCGTCGCGGATCTTGTCCAGACGGATGTGATGGGTACGGCGCGCACCGCAGAAGGAGGTAAATGCGGTGTTCGGTTCGCGGTCCTCAAAGAACAGCGTCAGCGCAATGTGTGCGTCATTGTCCGAGGTGTTGAGGACGCAGATCGCTTCGTGGCTGCGGTCGCCGGGGTCGGAGGAGCGGGACTTTTCCTTTGCCTGCAGGAATGTGTCGGGGATCATCCAGGTTGTTTTTCCGTATGCTTTCATGATGGGATTCCTTTCTGAAATACAGATAAAATTTGGTTACACTTATTTTACCATAAAATTTCCGAAATGAAAAGAGAACTTTCAAAAAAATGTTGACAAGTTCGCAAAAATATAGTAATATGATAGTACAGAACGTGAAATTGTCCAAAAAGGAGTGTGATTATCAGGATGGCTTATGTTCCGTTTACCGAAGACAAAGAGGTTTCCCGTCCGTACCGCGTGGGATATCTCGCATCCGTGAAGTCTTATCTCGCGAAATTACAGGATGCAGCGGCAGAGCAGCGCGCACAGTTCATCACGCCCGGGCGGCTTGCAGAGAACCCCGATTTCTATCGCCGTGCGTATTATGCAATGCTCGGCGCACCGCTGACCGAATATGAGACCCTCAAAAACGAACCTGTCGTCTGTGTCGAGGATACTTATGTCGGTGACGACGGGATGTGCGAAATCCGACGGATGCGGCTGGCGGTGCTCGGCGATTATACCGTTTACGGCATCCTGTTCCTGCCGCATGACAGAGCGGAAAAAGCACCGTTTGTCATCTCCCAGCACGGCGGTGCCGGAACACCCGAGGTCTGCTCCGACTTTTACGGTGACAACAACTATAACCACCAGACAATGCGTTTGGTGGAGCGCGGTGCCGTTGTCTTCGCACCGGGATTGCTGCTCTGGAACGTCGACATTTTTGGCGATCCGTATGACCGTCACCGCATCGACTCCGATCTCAAGCAGGTCGGCTCGTCAATTACCGCGCTGGAGGTCTTTGCGATCATGCGCTGTATCGACTATTTTGTGACCCAGCCGTATGTCGACGAAACCCGCGTCGGTATGGCAGGTCTGTCCTACGGCGGTTTCTTCACAACGATGACAGCCGCCGCTGACCCGCGTATCAAATCCGCATACGCATCCTGCTCGTTTGTCGATGCCATCAAGTATAACAGCTTCACCGACTGGACGTGGAAGAACAGCGCCAATACGTTTTTGGAGGCAGAAATCGCCGCACTCGTCGCACCGCGTTATATCTGCTTTGACGCAGGCGATCAGGATCAGCTCTTCGGCTCCGACAGCGCCAAGGAAGAATTTGAACGGCTGAAACCCTTCTTTGCCGCGCAGGGAGCGGAAGACCACATCCGCCTGTTCACCTTCGACGGCTGCCATGAGCTGGATCCGGATGACGAAGGCATCGCATGGTTTTATGCACACCTATGATACCATATAATAAAAGGAAAGAAACCAAGGCGAACGGTACGCCGATGGAGGAGAATCAGCCATGTCCGATCAAGCAGCGCGTCCGGTCATAGCACCGGGAATGTTCCATACGACGCATTGCTGTCATGTAGGGGATGCGGATGTGGAACTGATTCTGGACACCGGATTTTTCCGCCCGGAGTGTATGACATATGCGCCGCATATGCACATCGAGTGGGAACTCCAGATTCCGTACACTGGCAGTTACGCTGTAGAGATCAGCGAGACCGGTGAGGCGTATCGGCTGTCGCGCGGGATGCTGCTGCTTCTGCCGCCCGGATGCTATCACAATAACGTCGTGCCAGCGGAGCATGGGGATGTATCCGCCGATCCAACACCGGAAAAATTTGCACTGCGTTTTACTGTGACCCGGAGCAGCTCCGCCGAGGAAGCCGTTTACCGAAAGCTGCACGATATCTTATCGGATCACAAAGCACCGATTTTGCTGTCCTGTCCGGAGGCTGCCGTACTGCTTGCCGATGTCAGGCAGGAGATTACAACAGAGATGCCGGGACACCTGTCCATGGCGCAAACGCTTCTGTGCCGCTTTTTCATCCTGTTTTTGCGTGCATTGATAGAAGATGCAGACAAACGAATGGGAACTGACGTAAACACACCCCGGAATTCACCTGCCGTTGTCCAAAACAGCACCATTTCCAAGCAAGCCGCCGTCATAAAGATTCTCGACCGCTGTTACAATACTCCGCTGACGGAGGCGGCGGTTGCAGAGATGCTCGGCATTTCCGTGCGCGGTGTGAGCCGATTGTTTGCGGATACGTTCGGTATGTCGTTCAAGCAGACGCTGACGCAGATTCGGATGCGCCACGCCGAAAAGCTCGTTGTCCGTACCGATATTCCAATTGAACTGATCGCACTTCGGATTGGATATGAATCTCCGTCTGCATTTTACGCTGTCTTTCGCCGTACCTACGGGATGCCGCCCGGCGTTTACCGGAAATCCAGGAAATTGCAGATAACAAAAGATTTATCTCCTGATTTAGGACAGAATCCGCTGGAAGATGGCGCATTGAAACATTGAAAAATCGCGGAATATGCGATATAATAATTATAGTACCCGAAAGGAAACAAACGATTATGAAACCCGAATTCTTAAAAGGCATTATGCCCGCTCTGCTCACTGGCTTTACCGATGATCTGTCCGCTCTCGATACCGACCGCATCCGTGCGCTTGTCCGCCGCTTAATCAAAGCAGGCGTTCACGGTGTTTACGTCGGCGGCTCTTCAGGCGAAATGCTTCTGCTCTCCATCGAATAACGAAAGCAGCTGCTCGAAACCGTCGTTGAGGAATCCAAGTGAAAGATCACTGTCATTGCGCACATCGGTGCGACCGGTACCCGCGAAACCTGTGAGCTCGCAGCACATGCGGAGAAGGTCGGTGCCGATGCGCTGTCCTCGGTCACGCCGCTCTACTTTGCATACTCCTTTGCCGATGTCAAGCAGTATTATATCGACATCACGAAGGCATCGAGCCTGCCTGTCATCATCTACAACATCCCCGCGCGCACCGGTATGAC
>JAFTLK010000332.1 GCA_017455975.1 Clostridia bacterium
GATCACCGACGACAAACGTGTTCTGCTTGTTCTCTGTGAAGAAGGCATGGAGGAAATCGACGACGCACTGCTGGTATCCAAGCACGTTTCCACCGTCATTTTAGAGGACGAATCCGATTTTGGTCCCGCGCTGTTTGCGGATCTTGAGAAAAAATACACGCCCGATCTGGTTGTCATTGAGTTCAACGGCATGTGGCGCGGCACGCTTCCCGTCGAGACGATGTATCCCGCCGGCTGGCAGCTTGTCGAGATCATGACTACCGTCGATTCCACGACGTTTGAGGCATATTCCAAGAACCTGCGTGCCATTATGATCGAACATTACAAGATTGCCGATGTAGTTGTTTTCAACCGCTTTACCGACGACATGGACAAGTTCGGTTACCGCTCGCTTGTCAAGGCTGCAAACATGAACATTCAGGTCGTCTACGAATATGCCGACGGTCATATTGATGCCGCATTTGATGCCTCTCCCTTCGATCTGACGCAGGACGAAATCGACATTCCCGATGGCGACTACGGCGCGTTTTACTTCGACGTAATGGATCACGCGGGCAAGTATGACGGCAAGATCGTCGATATCCGTGCGCTGGTCGTCAAGCTGCAGGGCACGAAAATGCCCGGCTTCCTCATCGGTCGGTTTGCGATGACCTGCTGTGAGAATGACATCCAGTTCTTGTCGGTCTACTGCCAGAACAATATGAAGTTCAAGAACAAAGCATGGTACCACATCCGCGCAAAGGTTGTCTGTGTCGATGCATCGATCTACGGAGAACCGTCCGGAGAGCTTCTGCCTGCCCTTGAAGTGCTGGAGCTGACCCCTGCGGACAAGCCGGAGCAGGAAGTTGTCACATTCTGATATTCTGAATTAACAGAGGTGCTGCAAGAATTTGCAGTACCTCTTCTTTTTCTCCTATCCGTTGATACTTGCCTTTATTACTCTCCGGTATGAAGATTTTCTCGCCGCTGCATCCATTGACTCCACGCACAGTTTGGTGTATAATACAGACATCGGATCCGAACAAATGAAAATCTTTCTATGCAGAAAGGATAAACGATCATGAATGAATCGATTTTTGCACAAACATTGTGTTTCCTGCGCACTGCATCCGGTGAAACGCAGGAAACCGTCGCCGCCGCGCTCGGTATTTCGCCGAAAACGCTTTCAAAATGGGAAAACGGCGCATCGGAGCCGGAACTTTCCCTGCTCTGTGCACTCGCTGATTATTACGGCGTCAGTGCGGACCGTCTGCTCGGGCGAAATAGCTGTGAAATGTCAAAGGAAGAACAGTTGGATACGGAGCTGGAACCCCTGACACGCGCCGATGCCGCGTCTCATATTTTTGCATCAAACATGACCGCGATGCACCGACTGGCGCACCATTTTATGAATTACGCTCTCAACGAAGCATCGCCGACAACCGCCATCCCGCCGCAGATGCTTGGCGGTGCCGCACGGTCGGTCATTTCCTCTGATACCGTCTACACCCTCGGTGTCAACCGCGATGCGCTCAACCTGTATGTCATGCTCTGCGGCAATGCAGAGAATTTTGCGTGGCTGTCCGATGAGACTGTTTTGCGCCGTATGGCGGAGCTGTTTGCTGCCCTGTCCACCCCCGACGCGATTGCCCTGCTCCGCACGCTCAACGAAACCGATTTCCCGTGTGATTTCTCCGCCGCGTTTGCCGCAAAGAAGGCGGGAATCACCGCAGAAGCCGCAGAAACCATCCTGACATCCCTTGCACCGTTTGGCATCTGCCTGGCGGAGGTCGCACACCTCTCCGACGGGGACAGAACGGTTTACCACTGTGAAGGCTCGGGACTGCTTCTGACCGTTTTGTCGCTGATCTATGAGCAGCTTTACCCGATCAATGTCAATATGTACGCTTATCACTCGAGATGCCGTCTGATCGCAGGCAAAACCGAAGGAGGTGCAAAATCATGACCATGTCTGAATCCATCCGTCATTACCGCACGCTAAAACAACTGACACAGGAGGGGCTGGCATCCATGCTCGGTGTCAGCGCACAGGCGGTATCGAAGTGGGAAACGACCGACACCTATCCCGATCCTGCCCTGCTCGTTCCGCTGGCAGAAGCACTGGAAATCTCCCTTGATACGCTGTTCGGACGCGAAACGGTGTATGAAAACAACCTTGCCTATCGCATTCAAAAGAGCATCGGAGCGCGTTCCGAAAAAGAGCAGTTCCCCTATGTCCATGCGATGTGCTGGCAGATTGAAAAGGGACTGTACGGTCACGACTTTTCGGATGGGGATTACGACATCACGCCGCTGCCCGAAGACTTTGTCAGTGCGTCTTATATCTGCCGTGACGGCGGCATCACCGATATGGCAAACGGCAAAGCGCGGTATTATTTCACAGCACCCGAACCTGCGGACGGCTGGGGGGATGCCATCGGAGATGCCAAAACGGCACACCGCATCTTCTCTGCCCTCGGCGATGCGGACATTCTGCGCGCGGTGTTGTATCTGCACAGCAAGGAAAACGGATATCTGTTTGAGTCGGAGGTGCTCGGTACGGCATGTGCGATTGCCGGGGACAAGCTGTCATCGGTCGTGGATACGCTGTGCGAGATCAAACTTCTGTATCCCGTGCCGATGGAACTGGACGGTGTCATGCGCCGGCTGTACCGCTCGCATCCGTCCCACCGCGTGATTGCCCTGCTGCTGCTCGGCGGTCAATTCTTCTATGATGCGGGGTATTCCTACCAGGCACATACGAGACAGAAGCCGTTTCTTTCATAATATACAAAGGCACGGTTTCTGTCAGACCGCAGATTTATTCACAAATCCGACACAATTCCGTGTTATACTGAATCTCATCATGATAAAGATGAGGTGATGGCATGCTCCGTTATGTAAAAATGCACGGTCTTGGAAATGACTATCTGTTCGTATACGGTACGCCGCCCGATGATGCTCCGGCACTGTCGCGGCGGCTGTCCGACAGAAAGAATGGCATCGGCTCGGACGGTATGATCTGGATCACACCGCCGACGCGGGAGGGCGCGGACTTCGGTATGCGCATCTTCAATGCGGATGGCTCGGAGGCGATGATGTGCGGCAACGGCATCCGCTGTCTCGGTAAATATGTCTACGACCGCAGCCTCACCGATAAAACAGCACTCACCATCGAAACACCCGCCGGGAATCGTGTTCTGACATTACACCCCTCCCCCGATAACCCGAACGAAATCTCCTCGGTTACTGTGGAAATGGGAAATGCGCAGATCGGAAAACCGATCACGCTGTCTGCTGATGCCCATGTTCTCCGTGTGATCCCGGTCTCGGTCGGCAATCCGCACGCCGTCGTGTTCACACACGATGCTGCACACTATCCCGTATCCGTCCTCGCCGCCCTCTCCCGTCATCCGCAGTTCCCTGACGGCGTAAATGCAGAGTGCGCGGAAATCATATCGCCGACCGTGATCCGTATGCGCGTTCATGAGCGCGGGAGCGGCATCACCCGGGCATGCGGCACCGGTGCATGTGCCGTCTGTGCCGCCTCTGTCCAATGCGGTCTCTCGCCTGCCGATACACCGATCACTGTCCGCCTCGACGGCGGCGATCTGACCGTCACTGTCCGCACAGACGGCAGCATCACCATGCACGGTGATGCCGTTACCGTCAGCGAAGGGCTCGCAGATGACGATTCCCCGCCAAGAAATCATTGACATTTCGCCCGCTTTGTGGTATACTATTGTTGTTATCCTATGCGGGTATGGCGGAATTGGCAGACGCGCCGGATTTAGGATCCGGTGAGGAATCGTGCAGGTTCGACCCCTGTTACCCGTACCAACAAAAAAACAGCCCTCGCGGCTGTTTTTTTGTTGGTCTGTGCAATAGGGCAAGACATGTACGTGAAAGAATATGCGCAGCATATTCTTTTGAGGATACGACCGCAAGGTCGAATCCTCGGCAGGTCCATCGACCACTCCGCTGTTTTTTGTTGGTCTGTGCAATAGGGCAAGACATGTACGTGAAAGAATATGCGAAGCATATTCTTTGGGGGATACGACCGCAAGGTCGTATCCCCGGCAGGGCTTTGTCTTTTTTGAAGCAGGCTTCACGAGACTGTGCCGTTGCTGCATTTCCTTGACTGCCGCCTTGACCGGTTCGGCAACCGCATGCCGTTCATCCTCACCCTTTTTGGAGCCAAGGATGTGTTTACATGGCAGATGCGCGTTTTCTGCATCAGACACGGTTTTCTCTCCTAATACAACTCCGGACATCTGTCGCGAAACACAGGTATGCTGCCGCGAATATCAGAAAGAATCTGCATATCACAGGCTGCGGTTATGATTTCTTCATTTTCCCCGGCAAGTGCAAGCGTTTTCCCCATGGGATCGACAATGGCGGAATTGCCGCCATATACGGTTTTACCGGCTGGATTGCAGCCGTCTGTACCGCAGGAATTACAGCAAACCACAAACATCTGATTTTCAATCGCTCTGGCAGTGGTAAGCGTGCGCAGATGAAAGATGCGTTCCTTTGGCCACTGAGACACAACAAACAGTATA
>JAFTLK010000333.1 GCA_017455975.1 Clostridia bacterium
AGATCACGATGGTAAAGGTCTGCGCTACAACAAGCGGGATTGCGCCGATGTAAAGCTGAACTGGAATCAGGTTGCCAAGCGCATTGACGAGCTGATCCGCAAGGGGCGGTACTTCACCCCGGAAGTTCTTGAAAAGTACGACGCGGAAAAGGCAGCAAAGGCACAGGAAGAAGCGGGGAAAATTGCGGAAGAAACCGCCGAACAGCCGCAGGAAACTGTTTCTCCATCCCCGGCTTTTCTGGACTACAACGACATCAAGCATGACCATCGGGACGATATTGTTCTGTATCAGGTGGGTGATTTCTTTGAGATGTACGGCGAAGATGCAAAAACCACAGCCGAAAAGCTGGATTTGCATTTGACTACACGCCCCATCCCCGGAGCAGGCCGCGTGGAAATGTGCGGTGTTCCCGCACACGCGCTGGAACAGTATGTGGAGCGCCTACGGGATGATTACGATGTGACCATTGCTTCGTTGAACCGTGACAGCGGCGAAAGGAATATCTACACCTTGCTTTCTGTTGACCATGAAGCAGAGCGGGCAATCGACGCCCATGAAGCAGAGTTTGGTGCAGACGGTACAAGGGTATTCCATAACCCTGCCTCTGATCAGCAGCCTACCGTAAAGGAACTGTTTAAGCAGTATAAGTTGTCCGTTGGCAATGCGCTGGTTGCAGATACCGCCTATGTCAACGCCTGCCGCAATTCTGACCGCGAAAATGCCTATATTGAGGGCGCAGCCGCTATCCAGCGCATTGTCACAGAATCCGGTGATCTCCAGCTTACGAAGCTCTATTTTGATATGCCGACTTTCCACAACCGTCTGCATCAGGAGCTTTTGGAAGAAACCTATCCCGCACTGGCAACTACGGTGACACCCTCCCCGTACAAGGTCACTCAGGCAGATATTGACGCGGCCTTGCAGGAATGGAACGGCAATATCGAAAGCAAACGCGCTGTTGTTCGCTACATGAAAGAACATGGACGGGAGAAGGACACCGCCGCATGGCTGGCACAGGAATACGGCATAGGTGATGCAGCCCTACCGCTGCAAATTTCCGTTGGCAATTCGGAGCCTGTTGTATTGTCCTGGGCAAAGGTACAGCGTCGTATCGCACAGCTTATCAAAGAGGATAAGTTCTATACCGAAGCGGAGTATGACCGTCTGGACGATGTTGACCCCATTGCCATCCGTGAAAACCTTGCCCAGCGCGGTATTGTAAACGGCAAAGTGGTTGACCCCGAAAAACTCGACAATGACCCGTTCATCCGCCAAGTGATGAACGACGTGGAGCAGATCGCCGCACAGGAAAAGGCAATGGATGCCCCCGACCGCTATTCCATCCGTCTGCTGCCTTATGAGGGCGGCATTACCGGCATTTGGGATGATGCAATCAAGAAGTATTACGGCGAAGGAGGACAGTTGCTTCGCTTTGCGGAGCAGCAGAACGCCATTGACTATCTTGCTGCTATCCAGCGCACCCAAGGTATCCCGGAAGCTGTGATATTCACAACGCCAACTGGCATCGCCTATCACCCCGGCGATCATCTGCTTGCATCCTTTGATGCTGATAACAAGGTTTCTATGGTCATTGACCGTGTGGACGAGGATGATGTTTGGTACACCATGCCAAGTGTACCGGAGCAGGAAGCGGTCAGTATGGAACGAACTGACTTTGAGCGGCACATGGATGAGGGAAACATTGCTGTTGTCTCTGCGGAACAGGCTGTTACAACAGAAAAAACGGAGCCGATCACACTTGAGGGCGTTCTCGCCTATAAAGTGGGTGATACCGTTGTCGTACCGTATCCTGACCACAACATCACGGGAACAATCGGATATATCGGAGATACAGATGTACGGATCGACACCGGCCCGTATAGCTGGAGCCATGAGACCATCAATCGGAATATGTTTGATGAGTTCATCCGTCACGATGAACGGAACGCGCACCTGTTCTTGCCCGAAATTCCCGAAGTAACGGAAACGCCGCATTCTCGCTTTACCACGGAGACCGTAGGCTTCTATCCGGGCGAAAAAACGAACCTCCCTTATGATGTAGTCATCCAGACCCTTCATGTTGACGAGCCGGAGCATACGCCCCCGATGCAGACCCCAAATGAGCCGTTTGAGGACGATAGCGTAAAAGGTAATCCCGTATCTGTTCCCATCGGTGGTGAGTGGCAGACATTTCCCAATGCCGCAGCAGCCGAGCAAGCTGTATATGAAGATCACAAGGCGCAGATACGGGCAAACGCACAGAACTTCCGCATTACCGATGACCATTTGGGCGAAGGCGGGCCAAAAGCCAAGTATCAGGCGAATATCAACGCCATCAAGCTGCTCAAAACTCTGGAAGCAGACGGCAGACAGGCCATCCCCGAACAGCAGGAAGTCTTGTCCCGCTATGTTGGCTGGGGTGGTCTTGCCGATGCCTTTGACCCCGGAAAAGAAAAGTGGAGCGCTGAGTACGCCGATCTGAAAGAGCTGCTGACCCCGGAGGAATACGAAGCTGCCCGTGCATCCACGCTGAACGCACATTACACCAGCCCTACGGTCATAAATGCGATCTATGAAGCCGTTGATAAAATGGGCTTTAAGGCGGGCAACATTTTGGAGCCGTCTATGGGCGTCGGCAATTTCTTCGGTATGCTGCCGGAAGAAATGCGAAACAGCCGTCTGTACGGTGTGGAGCTGGACAGCATCACCGGACGCATCGCAAAACAGCTTTACCCCAAGGCTGATATTACCGTAGCCGGTTTTGAGACCACTGACCGCCGTGACTTCTTTGATCTTGCTATCGGCAACGTGCCTTTCGGTCAGTATCAGGTGGACGATAAGGCATACAACAAACTGGGCTTTTCCATCCATGATTATTTCTTTGCCAAAACCCTCGACCAAGTGAGACCGGGCGGCGTGATCGCTTTCGTGACCTCCCGTTATACCATGGATAAGCAGACCCCGGATGTGCGGAAATATATCGCACAGAGAGCGGAGCTGCTGGGCGCGATCCGTCTGCCCAACAACGCTTTCAAAGCCAATGCCGGTACGGAAGTGGTCTCGGATATTATCTTTTTGCAGAAACGGGACAGCCCTATCGACATTGAACCGGAGTGGGTACACCTCGGTAAAAATGAGGACGGCTTTGCCATCAACAGCTATTTCATCGACCACCCGGAAATGATCCTCGGCAGACAGACATCCGAAAGTACCCAATACGGCAGACAGGACTTCACCGTTGCCCCCATTGAGGGACTGGAACTTGCTGACCAGCTTCACGATGCCGTGAAATACATTCGCGGCACCTACAAGGAAGCGGAGCTGCCCGATCTTGGAGATGGAGAAACCATCGACACCTCTATTCCCGCTGACCCGGACGTAAAGAACTATTCCTACACCGTAGTGGACGGCGAAGTGTACTTCCGCGAGAACTCCCGCATGGTCAAGCCGGAGCTGAACGCCACCGCCGCAGAGCGTGTCAAAGGCATGGTTGCCCTCCGTAACTGTGTCAATGAGCTGATTGATCTGCAGATGGACGAATATACCCCGGAGAGTGCCATCCGCGAAAAGCAAGCGGAATTGAACACCCTGTATGATGCGTTTTCAGCAAAATACGGTCTCATCAATGACCGTGCAAACCGTCTCGCGTTCTCAGACGATTCTTCCTACTATCTCCTGTGTTCGCTGGAAGTGCTGGACGATGACGGCAATCTGAAGCGCAAGGCGGATATGTTCACCAAGCGCACCATCAAGCAAAAATCCAGTGTCCACAGTGTAGATACTGCCACAGAAGCCCTTGCCGTCTGTATCGGTGAAAAGGCTTGTGTGGATCTCGGCTATATGGCGTCGCTCATGGGCGGCAGCGAGAAGATACCGCAAATTGTGGAGGACTTGAAAGGCATTATCTTCAAAGACCCGCGCACGGGAGCATTTGATCTGGAAACGGGCGGCGACAACTGGAACCGTGGCTGGCAGACCGCCGACGAATATTTGTCCGGCAATGTGCGGCAAAAACTCCGTACCGCACAGGCAGCCGCAGACCGTGACCCGTTCTTCGCCGGGAACGTGGAAGCGCTGACCGCCGCACAGCCGAAAGACCTTGAAGCAAGTGAGATTGAAGTACGGCTCGGTGCTACATGGCTGGATAAAAAGTACATTCAGCAGTTTATGTATGAAACCTTTGAAACGCCCCGGTATCTGCGCGGTGAGATCGAAGTCAATTACGTTCCGTACACGGCAGAATGGCAGATCACCCGAAAAACGGCGGTGCGCTACAACGATGTGGCGGCATATACCACCTACGGCACCGACCGTGCCAATGCTTACCGTTTGCTTGAAGATGCGCTGAATCTCCGTGACATTCGCATCTATGATACCGTGGAAGATGCGGACGGCAAAGAGCGCCGAGTGCTGAACGCCAAGGAAACCACTCTTGCCGCACAGAAACAGCAGCTTATCAAGGATGCGTTCAAAGACTGGATTTGGAAAGACCCGGAACGGCGTGAAACGCTGGTGCGGCAGTACAACGAAGAAATGAACAGCACCCGTCCCCGTGAGTATGACGGAAGCCATATCGTTTTCTCCGGTATGAATCCCGAAATCACCCTGCGGGAGCATCAGCGAAACGCCATTGCACACGTTCTCTACGGCGGCAATACGCTCCTTGCACACGAAGTGGGCGCGGGCAAAACCTTTGAAATGATCGCCGCTGCCATGGAAAGTAAGCGGCTGGGACTATGCCGCAAATCCATCTTTGTTGTTCCGAACCATCTGACCGATCAATGGGCATCGGAGTTTTTACGGCTCTATCCCTCTGCAAATATCCTTGTAACTACGAAAAAGGACTTTGAGACCCATAACCGCAAGAAGTTCTGCGCCCGTATTGCCACCGGCGACTATGATGCAGTCATCATCGGTCACAGTCAGTTTGAGCGTATTCCCATCAGCCCGGAGCGGCAGGAACGGCTTCTTCGCCAGCAGATCGAAGAAATCACCGAAGGCATCAGCGAAGTGAAAGCCAACAACGGTGAAAACTTCACGATCAAAAGTCTGGAACGTACCAAAAAGGGATTGGAAGCCCGTCTGAAAAAACTGCAGGACAGCAGCCGAAAGGATGATGTTGTTACCTTTGAACAGCTCGGTGTAGACCGTATGTTTGTGGACGAATCGGATAATTACAAAAACCTCTTTTTGTACACGAAAATGCGGAATGTGGCGGGACTTTCCACTACCGACGCGCAGAAATCTTCGGATATGTTTGCCAAGTGCCGTTACATGGACGAACTGACCGGCAATCGCGGCGTGGTGTTTGCCACCGGCACACCGGTTTCCAACTCCATGACAGAGCTGTACACCATCCAACGGTATCTCCAATATGACCGCCTGCAGGAAATGGGTATGGGTCACTTCGACTGTTGGGCAAGCCGTTTCGGTGAGACAACCACCGCATTGGAGCTTGCACCGGAAGGAACCGGCTACCGCGCCCGTATTCGTTTTGCCAAGTTCTTCAATCTCCCGGAACTGATGAATATGTTCAAGGAGGTTGCGGACATCAAGACCGCCGATCAGCTCAATCTGCCCACACCGGAGGTCGAATATCACACCTACGCATCCAAGCCAACGGAAACGCAAAAAGAAATGGTCAAGGCGCTGTCAGAACGTGCATCCAGAGTACACAGCGGCTCGGTCGATCCATCCATTGATAATATGCTGAAAATCACCTCGGACGGGCGTAAGCTCGGACTTGACCAGCGTATCATCAACGCCATGCTCCCCGATGAAGAAAGCACGAAAGTCAATCAATGCGTCAGCAACATTTTACAGTATTGGCGGGATGGTGAAGCGGAAAAGCTGACCCAGCTCGTCTTCTGCGATATTTCAACGCCAAGAGCAGCGCCGTCGCAGAGAGCGGCAAAGGCGGCTCCCGGTATTTTGGACAGCCCGGAAATCCGTGCGCTGGAAGATGCTGTTCCGCTGGACGATGAACCGTCTGAATCTCCCTTTACGGTTTATGAGGATGTGCGGCAGAAGCTCATTGCCGGAGGTATGGCACCGGAACAGGTTGCCTTTATCCACGATGCCAACACCGAAGTGAAAAAGCGTGAGCTGTTTGCCAAAGTGAGAAGCGGACAGGTGCGTGTGCTTATGGGAAGCACCGCAAAAATGGGCGCAGGCACCAACGTGCAGGATCGTTTGATCGCGCTCCATGACCTTGATTGTCCGTGGCGTCCCCGTGACCTTACCCAGCGGAAAGGACGTATTGAACGTCAAGGAAACCAAAACGATAAAGTCCATGTGTGCCGCTATGTCACCGAAGGAACCTTTGATGCCTACCTCTGGCAGACGGTAGAAAACAAACAGCGGTTTATCTCGCAGATTATGACCTCTAAATCGCCCGTCCGTTCTTGTGACGATGTGGATGCAACGGCACTGTCCTTTGCGGAAATTAAGGCGCTGTGTGCTGGTGATCCTCGCATCAAGGAGCGCATGGATTTGGATGTGGAGGTCTCCAAACTGAAAATCATGAAAGCAGACCATCAGAGCAAGCAGTTCCGTTTAGAGGACAGCTTGCTCAAACATTTTCCCCAGCAGATTGAAGAAAACAAAGGCTTTATCCGTGGCTTTGAAGCGGATATGCAGACCCTCGCCGCCCATCCTCTCCCCATCGAAGGCTTTGTCGGTATGGAAATTCGCGGCGACAATCTCACCGATAAGGAAAACGCCGGTGCCGCATTGCTGGATGCCTGCAAGGAAGTGAAAAGCGGTGACCCGGTGGCAATCGGCAGCTATCGTGGTTTTTCTATGGCAGTAGCTTTTGATGTATTCAAACAAGGATATGTTTTGACCTTAAAAGGAGAAATGACCCACCGCGTCGATCTTGGCACCGATGCAAGAGGTAATCTGACCCGTATCGAAAACGCCCTCGATAAAATGCCTGAGAGACTGAACTATGTTCAGGCACAGCTTGAAAACCTGTATAACCAGCAGGCAGCAGCAAAAGCCGAGGTCGGTAAACCGTTCCCGCAGGAAAAGGAACTGACTGAAAAAACAGCGCGGCTGATTGAGCTGGATATGGTGCTGAACCTTGATAGCAAAGGACAGGCGCAGCCGGAACAAATCGTGGCAAAGTCAGCCCGTCCTTCGGTATTGGATATGCTGAAAACACCGGCAGTTCCCGGCAGCTCGACAAAACCACACCGTAAAGAAATGGAGGTACGATAATTATGAAAGACATTGCCGTTTATCGGCATCCGTCCACTTACGCGCACGAACACGGTGAGCTGGAACAGTACCGTGCTTCACAAAAAGCCAACCTTGCCTGCAAGGAAGCCATTGAAGCGGCAATCAGCGAGAACTACCGTGATAACCGATTGAACACCGATGCGGTCAAGCAAGTTATGGCACAATTCGGACAGGAACGTGTTATGTATGTTCTCGCCAATACCGTACAGCAGAAAGATTGGGACGGACGCATTTCAAGTGACAATAAGGCATGGGCGAAAACGGTTCCCGTGTTTGAAAATCCCGATGCATGGGGTACTGACCGCAACTGCTATTTCGTTGTAAACAGCCATCCGGGACTGACCGATCTGTTCGTCACAAGGGCGCGGAAAGAGCTTGCAGAACAGGCAAAAGAACAGCGCCCCTCGGTACATGAGCTGCTGAAAAAACAGCCCGAAAGAAATTCGCCGAAAGTTTCGGCGAATTTCAAAGGACAGGAGCGCTGACCGATGGCAAACCGAAAACGGAATGTCCCGATGCTCTTTTGGGTAACGGAAGAAGAAAAAGAACTCATCCAGCAGAAGATGGAGAACGCCGGTATTCACAACATGAGTGCCTATCTTCGCAAGATGGCCATTGACGGCTATACGGTACGACTTGACATACCGGAACTGAAATCTGCGCTGTCCATCCTGCGGCACAACGGCAACAATCTGAACCAACTCACAAAGCGTGTCCATGAGATCGGTCGTATTTATGATGCCGACATCCTTGACCTCAAACAGCGGCAGGAAAAAGAACTGGATGCCATTGAAGAAGTGGTCAGGGTGGTATCTGTTCTGAAATAAGACAACAGGGGCGGCAGTCCAACTGTCGCCCCACTTTTTCCGCATCCTTGTGAAAAAATCGAAAATTGATTATCATTATATTAGAAAAGAACAAGGAGGAACCAAACATGAAAATCCTTTTGAAGATACTCTTGACACCCATCACCTTACTCGTGACCCTGTTCATCTGGCTGTGTGCTGGTCTGCTCTCCTGCTCCGCCTTTGTGTTCAAGATTGCAAGCGGCCTGCTCTCTGTTCTCGCTGTGGCAGTTATGATTACCTACTCCGTCACAAATGGCGCGATTTTGCTCCTGCTTGCGTTTCTCATCAGTCCCATGGGATTGCCCATGCTGGCAGTCAAGCTGTTGGGCGGACTTGGCTCCCTCAACGCCGCACTGAAAAACCTGTAATGAAGATATGGGGCTGTCGCACTAAGCAAGCCCCCAAAACAAAACACGACCGGGTTGTCCGAAAAGGATAGCCCGGTCGCTGCTTTCGTGGTATAATAGAGTTGCGAACAAAACCATACCGGAAAGCAGGTACAGTATACCACAATGAGAAACAGAAGTCAAGTAGTAATTCCCCTGGATCTGGGAATCAAAATCGACGAAAAAGATCCTGTACGCAAACTGGTCGAAATCTGCGACGAACTGGACTACACCGATCTGTACGCCGCATACCTCCGTCACTGGCGAAAGATCGATCCCCGTACCATGTTCGAGCTTCTCGTGTTCGCCTACATGAACGGAATCTACTCCAGCCGTGACATCGAATCCGCCTGCCGTCACGATATCCGCTTTATGTGGATTCTGCAGAATGAACCCGCACCGGATCACAGCACCATTGCCAGATTCCAGAACGAGCGGCTGACAGGTGTAATGGAGGATCTGTTCTATCAGTTGACGGAAAAGCTGTATCAGATGGGAGAGCTGTCCTACAGGAATATGTTTGTAGACGGCACCAAGATCGAAGCCAATGCAAACCGATATACCTTCGTATGGGCAAAAGCAGTGGCAAAACAGCTGGAGAAGCTGGAAATACGCATCGCAAAGGAAGTACCGGAGGTGGCTCTGCGGTATGATCTGTTTGTGGATACATCTCTGGAAGACTGTCTGTCTCACCTGATGAAGCTGGCGAATCTTGTAAATCTCACTTTTGTCAGCGGAAAAGGCAAGCATAAAACGCAGCTGCAGAGGGATATCGAGCTTCTCACATCCTTCTATGAGAGAAAAGAAGGGTACATGGAGCATCAGACAACCCTCGGCAGCAGAAAAAGTTACTCCAAAACCGACCATGACGCCACATTCATGCGCCTGAAAGAAGACCATATGCAGAACGGACAGCTGAAGCCTGCATACAATGTGCAGATCGATGTGGAAAGCGAATACATCATCGGACTGGGACTGTTCCCGAATCCGACAGACACTACCACTCTGCCGACATTTCTTGACAGAGTACAGGAGAAGTCCGGGCACAGGATCGAAAATATCACCGCAGACGCAGGATATGCCAGTGAGGAAAACTACACCTATCTGGAACAGAACGGACAGAAGGCGTACATCAAGCCTGCGGATTATGAGGTAAGAAAGACACGAAAGTTTAAGAAGGATATCTATCGTGTGGAAAACATGCCGTATGATCCGGAAACTGACAGTTTCACATGCCCCAACGGAAAGAAACTGATCCACACATACGATAATCATCCCAAATCTGAAAACGGTTTCAGAAAGACAAAGCAAAACTATATCTGTGAAAGCTGTGCTGGCTGTCCGCACCGTGAGAAGTGTTTCAAGGGACAGTACGAAAACCGTAAGATATCCCTGTCCCAGACCTTTGCCAGAGAGAAACGGGAAGCATCAGATCGGATCAACACGCCTGAGGGAATCCGGCTTCGGGTAAACCGATCCATACAGGTAGAAGGAGCATTTGGAGTAATCAAGGAAGATTATGGCTTCCGAAGATTTCTCACCCGTGGGAAACGGAAGACGGAGACACAGTTTTTCCTCCTGGCATTTGCGTACAATATCCGTAAACTTTGCAATAGACTGGAAACCGGGCGATTTGGCGTGGCTTTATTTGATGTGGATGTAGCTTGATTCGATGAAAATTTGCTTGTTAGTACACAAAAAGGATGGATTTTGCTCCACCCTTGGGTTTGTGTGCTTTTTTTTACTTGGGTTGTTTTCTTGGGGGACTTGCAACAGGCCCTTTCTTTCTGCATTTGCCGCAAAAGCATTTATTTCTTCACAATTTCATGGTATAATAATATAAAACCCGCGCAAGGAGGGTATGAAATGGATAACCAGCTTCAAGTACATCAGAACGCTGAACAAACATATAATTCAATTCGCCAGTCCATCGTGACCGCGCAGCATAAGCTCTGTGCTGCCGTTAATAATACGATGGTGACAGCCTATTGGGAAATTGGCGAACAAATTTACAAAGCCTGCGGCGAGAATGACCGTGCTGGGTACGGCAAGAAACTTTTAGAGTATCTGTCGGTACAGTTGACCTCTGAGTTTGGTAAGGGTTTTGATGAATCGAATCTAAGAAAGATGCGGCAGTTTTATTGTGTCTTCCCAATTCGAGACACACTGTGTCCCGAATTGAGCTGGTCGCATTATCGTCTGCTCATGCGTATCTCTGATGAAGCTGCGCGTAATTTCTACATCGAAGAATGTGCGAAATCCGCATGGAGCGTCCGGCAGTTGGAACGGCAGATCCACACCATGTATTATCAGCGTATTTTGGCAAGCCAGGACAAGGTTGCTGTTGCCGCTGAGATACAGACAACCGAGCCGAAACCAGAGTATGAGAAAATCGTCAAAGACCCGTATGTGATGGAGTTTCTGCAAATCAAGCCCGACACCCATGTGTACGAGGGTGACATTGAACAGGCACTCATCGACCATCTCCAGCAGTTCCTTTTGGAGTTGGGGCGCGGTTTCTCCTTTGTTGCCCGTCAGAAACGCTTCACTCTGGACGGTCAGAACTTTTTTATCGACCTTGTTTTCTACAACTACATCCTCAAATGCTTTGTTCTCATTGACCTCAAGATGGGACAGCTTACCCATCAGGACATAGGCCAGATGCAGATGTATGTGAACTATTACACCCGCGAACTGATGAACGAGGGTGACACACCGCCCATCGGTATCGTTCTCTGTGCTGACAAGAGCGATGCTGTGGTAAAGTACACGCTGCCTGAAAACAACAATCAGATATTTGCGTCCAAGTATTTCACTTATCTTCCCTCCGAGGAAGAACTGAAGCGGGAGCTGCGGCTGGACGAATTTCAAAAATTGGACGATGGGAACGAGTAATAAAATCTGTCCGGGCTGCGGGAAGAAAATGAAGCAGCAGTTTATCGGCTTGCAGCATTGTAAATGCGGTATGAGCTGGCATAAAGACATGGGCTTTTTTGAGCGAACAACCGACATGGTTTTTGCACTGGAGCGTCAGACTGTCGGCAAGAAAACCAAGCAAGTCCCCATCATTCGCTACAAAACAGAATTTTAATCAACAAGCGGTTTGCATTATGCAGACCGCTTATTCTTTTGGAAAGGAGGACGCTCTATGGCAACCACACGCATCATGCCGCTGCACACCGGAAAAGGCAGAACCGTGGGACAGGCGATTGCGGATATAATCGACTATGTGGACGATCCAAGTAAGACAGACGAAGGGCGGCTTGTGACAAGCTGGCAATGCAACAGCCGGATCGCAGACGCCGAATTTCTCTACACAAAAAACGAGTACATTCAGAGAACCGGCAGAGTGCGCGGTGAGGATGATGTGATCGCCTATCACCTCCGTCAGTCCTTTGTTCCCGGAGAGATCACACCGGAGGAAGCCAACCGGCTCGGCTGTGAGCTGGCACGGCGTTTCACTAAGGGCAATAACGCTTATATCGTCTGTACCCACATCGACAAATCCCATATTCATAATCACATCATCTGGAATTCCACGAACCTTGATGCCACACGCAAATTCCGAAACTTTTGGGGCAGCTCCCGTGCTGTCCGCAGGCTCAATGACACCATCTGCATTGAGAACGGTTACTCCATTGTGGACAACCCGCAGCGGCACGGAAAAAGCTATAACAAGTGGCTGGGCGATGGAAAGAAACCGTCCCACCGTGAGCGGATATGCTACGCCATCAACGATGCGCTTTTACAGAAGCCGCAGACCTTTGAAGAACTGCTCGGATTGCTCCGTGAAGCCGGTTACGATATTAAGGGAAAGAAAGTACCGTCCCTGTTCGGCGGCGATCAGAAAACCTACATCCGTATGGATACGCTGGGTGCCGGTTATACACCCGAAGATCTCAAAGCGGTTATCAACGGAGAGCGTGAACATACCCCCAAAGAGCGCAGGCAGAAAAAAACAGAATCGACCAAACGCACGAACAACCTCATCATTGATATTCAAGAGAAAATGCGCTCCGGCAAAGGTGCCGGTTACGCAAATTGGGCAACGCTCCACAACCTCAAACAAATGGCGCAGACTGTCCTCTATCTGGAGGAACACAAGCTCCTTGATTACGACGAACTTTCCAAGCGGGCAACCTCTGCATCGGCACGGTTTTCTGAATTGTCCGACAGGATCAAATCCGCCGAAAAACGCATGACAGAGATTGCAGTCATGCAGAAGCAGATCATCAACTACGCCAAGACTCGCGAGACCTATGTGGCGTATCGGAAAGCCGGTTACTCCAAAAAGTTTCTTTCGGAGCATGAGAGTGAGATCACGCTGCACAAGGCGGCGAAGAAATACTTTGACGAACAGGGCATGACGAAGCTGCCCACGGTCAAGAGTTTGCAGGCAGAATACGCCGCACTGATCGCAGAGAAAAAGGCGTTATACCCGGAGTACCGCAAGGCACGGGAGGACATGAAAGAGCTGCTGACTGCCAAAGCGAATATTGACCGTTTCCTCGGCAAAGAAACCGACCGTGATGCACACGAAGCAGAGAAAGAAAAAGAGACGGAACAGCGTTGAGCTGAACCGTCTCAAAGCGATTTGCAAAATCGCGCAGCCGCAGGATTTATCCTGCGTTCCAAATCACAGGAAAATGTGATTTGCGGGGATTGGGGCAGCGCACCAACAAGCACTGAAACGCTGGTTTCCGCGAGAGCGGAAATCGGCGGTTTCGCCTGTGTGTATATACACAGGCATTGCTTGCCGGTTTCTCCGTACCCTCGTATCGTACCCCGTACTTCCTCGTTCTCTTACGGGAATACAAAACAACGGCAAAGCCTGATTGCTCAAACTTCGCCGTCAAAATCCTACTATGAGTATGAACGTCTATTTCTTACGCAGTCCTTTGACCAGCGCAGCAATCGTGTCAAGCTGTGCATCGTCGAGATGCTTCAAATCTTGAACGATCGTATCAATCTTGCCAGGATTGGTAGATTCCAAATCGAAGAACTCACTCGGCGTCACACCGAGGTATTCGCATATATAAAAGATGCCGGACAAAGACGGCATAGATTTGCCTGTTTCAATGTTGTTGATGTATCCGGGATTCTGTCCGATGGACAAACTCATATCACGGGCAGACACACCCTTTTTCTCACGAAGTCTCGCCAGTCTGAGCGAAAAATCCTTTTCTTCCATGCTATCACCGCCTTTTATAATATTTTAACCCATACATAGGCTAAAAATGTTGGCGGACAGGCTGTAATCCTCTTGATTTATTGGCTTGTGGATGTTATAATATATAAAATATAGGAAATCAGCCAATACGGTCACTCCGACCGCTATACACACAAGTGAAGATTGATGAGACTGCGAACCGTAGCCTGTTGGCGAACAGCGACCGGTCTTGGTTTGAATGTTAAGAGATAGCGCGTCGTGTGAGATTGCCCATCGGACTGTTTGGTTCGGTGGGCATATTTTTTTGAACGGAGACAGAAATGAAAATATACACAGTCAGTCTGTTTGGTCACAGGCAGATAGACGATCCCTTTACCGTTGAACACGAACTTGAAAAAATTGTCCGTGAGCTGCTTGCGGAAAATGAGTATGTCGAGTTTCTTGTGGGACGGGACGGCGAGTTTGATTTACTGGCGGCGTCGGTCATCAAGCGCTGCCGCCGAGCCGTAGGAGAAGAAAACAGCGCACTGATCTGGATGCTGCCGTATCTGACGGCAGAGTACCGCGACCATGAGGAAGATTATCTGAACTATTACGATGATGTGGAGGTTTCCCAAAACGCCGCAGGCGCACATCCGAAGGGTGCCATGCAGATACGCAACCGGGAAATGGTTGACCGTGCCGATCTCGTCATTTTCTTCGTGGAACACGCAAAAGGCGGAGCCTATCAGACCATGCAGTATGCAGAAAAGCAAGGAGCCGCTTATATCAATATTTCCGAAAATGGAAGAAAACAAAAATAAAAATACATATACAAGGAGTCTCATTATGGAACACACGAAAGAACAGGTTAAGAAAGAACTGGAACAGGCAATGCAGATTGTAAAGGACAGCCCGTATTGCACACTGTCCGATGAAGAACTGAAGAAGCGTTATGACGATCTCAGCACAGAAGAAAACCTTGAAACACTCTCCAAACTTCTGACGGTTGCCGATGGCGACAAACCCGAAGCGAAGAAGCATGAAACAACCACCATCACCGCAAAGGTACTCAAAGAAACCGCCGACAGATTAACACAAATCAGCGAAGAACAGGGCATCCCTCTTGGGGAACAGATCGACCGCATGACCTTTAAGTTCCATCCGTATGATGTTGGTCTGGCGGTTCAGTTGATCTGCGAAGAAATCGTCACCTGTACGATAAACTTCGACCAGCCGCAGTTTTACCTCACACTTTACATGGTGCTGAATGTTCTGAAAAAATGCCTTGATGGTAACGAGCCGGAATCTCTTAAAAAGCTCGTTGATGAAATGGAAGAAATACTGAAAAGCAAGGGTGCGGAGCTGCCGGAGGACGAAGCGGAATAATTGCGGCTTCAAAAAAAGTTACAATTCCAATTTCGGGTAATCCATTGAAAAATACGAAGATTTATGCTATACTTTATTGTGAATATCTGTATCTACGCACCGACACAGATAGTTTACATTTTCTTCGTAAGAAAGGGCTTGACAAAATGAGATTTGCCCGTATAATC
>JAFTLK010000001.1 GCA_017455975.1 Clostridia bacterium
GGGCTAGGCGCTGTACCACCGTGCCGACACCTGTGACGCACGCGATCTGACCTATATGCGCGCCTCCGCATCAATGCCGCTGTTCTCCCGCATCGTCGAGGTGGACGGTTATAATCTCTCCGACGGCGGCACTGCCGATTCGATTACCCTTGCCTGGTTCCGGAAACAGGGCTATGCGAGCAATCTGATCGTTCTGACCAGTCCGGAGGGCTACAGAAAATCCCCATCCTCACCTGCCATGAACGCCCTGCTGCGGCTGTCCCTGCACAAATATCCCGCTCTTGCCAAGGTGCTGGAGCAGCGTCACATCGGCTACAACCGCACGCTGGATGAAATTGCGGCGGCAGAACAGACCGGTGATGTTCTGGTACTGCGTCCGTCACGTGATCTGCATCTCGGACGCATCGAAAAAGATCCCGACAAGCTGCGGGAAATGTACAATCTCGGGCGTTCGGATGCCGAAGCGAAGCTTGCGCAGATCCGCGCATTTATCGCAAAATCCGACGTTTAACGTTACACATATCATATAAAAATTGAGGTGCCGCAGGTATTACGCCTGCCGCACCTCTTTTTTCAGTTATGCATCGAGCTTAACGCCGCGCGACTTCAGATGTTCGCGGATCAGAGCGACATCCAGTGCACGTGTGGAGGAAATGCCGTGTGTCTTCATCAGCGCTGCCGCCGCACCTGCCGCCTGTCCCATGGCAAAGCAGATATTCATGACGCGGAAGGATGCCATCGCCTCATGCGTACCGGAGATGCACCGTCCTGCGGTAATCAGATTGTTGATGCCCTGCGGTGTCATCGCACGGAACGGAATGTCATGCGCACCGGCAATCGTCGGACGCTTGTCCACAAATTCCGACTGACCGGGACCGTCCGGATTGTGAATATCCACGCAGAAGCCCGCATGATGCACGACCGCATCGTCAAACAGCCGTCCTGCCGCGACATCCTCAACGGTAATGACATAATCCCCGAGAATCCGTCGGCTCTCACGCACACCGAGTGTCGTTGACGAGCCTTTGACACGGATATCGGCAAAGCCGGGAATGTTGTTTTTCAGAAAATCCACGATCTGATTGGTCTGCCGCCGCAGAGACGCTTCCGCACGGAAGAGATCTGTGGGATCAAAGGGATTGATATAGTTTTCCTGCGACGCATTGACCATGCGCTCATCGGGATATGCCGTTTTGTAAAGACGCACGATGTTGACGTTTTTCGGCAGTTCTCCCGTTTTGCATGCGCGGTGACACAAATCGAGATATTCCCGTCCGTCACCGAGATCGGTATGATGCTCCTCGTGCTCGCACAGCAGATGCTGATCCTCATCCACCCCTTGAATGATGAACATGAACGACACCGGCTGGATCAGACCGTCACCCGTGCGTCCCATGTCATACGGACAGCCAGCAAGATACGCGACATCGCCGTCACCGGTTGCGTCGATATACACATCCGCTGCAAAGCGGATCGGTCCGCACTTGCCGTCGGCGATGACCGCACACAGCCGATCCTCCTCCCGTTCCACCGATACGACCGCTTCCTGCAGATAGACATCCACACCGGCATCGGCAACCATTTCCGTCAGCGCGATCTTTGCCCATTCAAAATCGGGGACCGCACCGGGTACGGGACAAACGCGCCGCGCGATCTCCTCCGACATCGTTCCGGCACAGGTACCGCCGAGCAGCGGTCCGACATACCCCTGCGTCAGATTGCCGCCGATACAGCCATACCGCTCAATCAGTGCGGTTTTCGCACCGGACCGAGCCGCCTCGACTGCCGCACAGATTCCCGCAGGACCGGCTCCCGCGACAACGACATCATAGTTTCTTTCAAGCATTGGTTTCTTCTCCTTTTCTTTATCGGTCAAGCGCGTTCAAATCAAACGTATACGACCGACCTTCCAGCATCACATGAACCGTGCCGTCCGCCGATACGGAAACCTCCGGCATCGGATCTGCGGCACGCACCGGAATCAGCAGTGTTGTAAAACGGAAATCCTTTACGCCGCTGACAACACGCGATACCGTGGTCGACGGATGCAGATCACAGTCGTTGCGTCCGTTGTACCAGCCGCGCATTCCACCCTCGGTCTGTGCCGATACGACGGTTGTTTCCACGCCGGCACCGGGTTCATCGAGCGGGATCATCAGAAGATCGTATTTCCGCCCGAAATCGGTGATAAGCGCACCGGGATACACGTCTGTCTGTCGGACGCGCGTTGTATCCGTATGGAACAGCACCTCGTAGGTATGCGCATGTCCGTCCGCCGAGGAAAGGCTGTCTGCGACAACAAAAAATCCCGGCTTGCAGAAACGCACCTGCCGCAGATGGGATGCGGATTTCACCTGTTCCGTACGCCCGAAAACGCCGTCATACAGCCCTTCCGCATAGTCAAAACCGTCACAGCTGATCCAGTGCGCGTCATACGGCGCACTGTACTGAAACGGTGTCTGACGGCACTGCGGAAGTCCGTCCACCGATACGGTATTGTGCGCAAGCGAGGTCAGCGCATAACCGCGTGCTTCGGACACTTCGTACTGACCGCCGCCGTCGTCGTAAAGCAGTTCTTCGTCGCCGCGCCAGAGATTGATATTCAGCATATCCTGGTGGATGTGCGCCATACCGAGCGGACCGACATCAAAGCATAGATAGGACGCATCGGCATCCCAGCCGGAGCGCATTGCAGCAAATCCGGCATAGGGCAGATAACGCGATGCCTGCAGCCCTTGGGGCGGTGTTCCTTCGGTGCGTCCGGAATTGAAGTATCGATATTCCGGCGTATCGCCGAGAACACCTGCAGCACCGCCTGTAAATCGATTTAGACGAATGGTATAACAGTCATTGGTTCGCGGCTGCGTCAGTGCAGGTGTGCTCAGCGAAATTGCCGCGTTGACCGTCGAGCGGATCACATCGGCAAAGCCATCCGGAATTTCATCGCCATATCCAAGGGCATTCGCAAGGCTGTAAAAGTCGGCCGCGCAGCCGAACACGACAAGCTGATAGTCCGGCGACAGCTCGTTATGCATACCGTCCGGCAGAATCTGGGAACAGGTTTCAGAAAGAAGCCATCCTGCGGCGATGCTGCGGTGCTCTGCCGCATCGGTCAGCTCATCAAAGAGTGAAGAAAAGGTATAAACACCGTTTGCCTCCATCATCAGCCAGTTCTTGCTGGTCGGATGCGCAATCAGGTGGCAGGACTGACGGTGCATGGACGCAGCCATCAGAAGCAGCGTGACATCATCGACCGTCGGGGATGCGCGGAAGCCGTCAAAGGTCACCTGCCAGGAGCCCATCAGCCGGATGCCGCATTCGATGGTACGCCAGGCACTGCCGGGACCGTTCCAGTGTTCCGGGATATCGGTCTGCGCAATCCACGCAAGGAGCTGATCACGGAAGGCAGCTGCATAAGTTTCGTCTTCTGTCGCACGGTAGGTACGTGCCATATTTGCCCAGTACCCGTGCCGGTTGAGCTGCCACAGCCATTCATGGTTGCGCGGTCCGCGAATCGCCGTCGGGTCAAACAGGAAATCGAATTCGCCGTTCTCAAACGTCCAGTCAATGTTGACCACGCGCACCATGCCCCGGACCGTCCGGTCGGCTGCATCGCGGTCATAATTTCCGGCGGCGGTCAGATATGACACGGAAACCGCGGGCTTTGTGCGGTAATAGGAGGCAAGCAGGTGTACCGCCTCCGCGGCATTGTTGTCAGACATTGCCCGACCGTAATCCTCACCGATCCGCGCACCGTCAACCACGGAAAGCAATTCATACAGGTGCGCCGCATATTTTTCTCTGACAGCCGTATCGGCGGTATGATTTTGTACCAGCGGCAGCAGTTGTTCTTTTTCGATCATGATTCCCTCCGATTACGCCTGTTTGTCGTATACGATCCATTCGATGTCCAAGGTACCGTCGGTACAGGACAGTGTCAGCGTACCGTCATGACCGGGAATCTGCGCACAAAGCTCCCCGCCGTCAACGGAATGAGTTCCGAGCGCCGCACCGTCAAAGGACAGCGTAAGCGTACCGTTCCCCGCTGCCTTGATCCGGACAGTTCCGTCTTCCCCGTCCGAATACAAATGGTAGGATGCCTCACCGCCGGATATGAAATGTGTGACAGTCTTTTCCCAGTCGGAGGTCGGATTGCCGTCTTTGTCAATCCATGTGACCGCGTCATTCTGCGTCACCGTATCGCATGCACGGATGACACAGCCGGGACGGCGGAGGATCGAGGAAATCACCTCCGGCTGCCAGCGGCAGTTCTCAAATTTGCAGTTTTCAAGGTATTCGGTAAACGCCGCCTGCGCATCGGCATAGGACGGACGGTCGCCTCCGGCAGTATAGGCAATGATCTTATCCCACAATGCCGGCTTGTTGACGGAGCAGGGGGAATTGTCCGTATCCATCTTCTTCCACGGCCAGATGTTGTAACCGATGTCCAGATCCGCTGCCAGCGGATACATCGCGGCAAACCACCCAAGATCGTTTTCACCCGTTTCACCGAGATACAGCGGAATGCCGAGTGTCTGCCGTTTCTGCAGGAAGGCGTCATACATGAACTTGCGCGGCGGACACCAGTAGCGGTGGAAGTGCAGACACATATTCGGGTCAAACACTTCGTCAAAGAAGTCGGCACGGCTTGCCCAGACGTCACTTTCAATGGAGAACATATGACGGTCATCGAGTGTGCGGATTTCGGCAATGCAGTCGCGGTAGAACTGCTTCAGCGACAGGCGCAGTGCATCATGGTCGAGCTTCGGATAGCCGTCGATTTCACAGCGGCACGGCTCATTGAGCAGATCGTACATACCGACGATCCATCGGTCGCGGTAGCGGCGGGCAAATTCACGCCAGAGCGCCAGCGTCTTTTCGCGGCTGTCAGATTCTGTATCCGTGAGCAGACGCGGAATGTCATCGATGCAGTCATCGATGTTGGAGCCGGTCTGACCGCCGGGCGCACCGTGCAGATCGAGACAGACATACAGACGGTATTTTTCGCACAGGTCGATGAACCGATCCAGCCGTGCAAATCCGTCCTCACGGAAGATGATACCGGGCTCGTCCTCCATCATCGTCCGCCAGCCGATCGGAATACGGACGGAATTGAACCCGGCCTCCGCCATTGCGGCGATATCCGCCTCGGTGATGTAGGAATCCCGGAATTTTTTCCAGAAGTCCTCGGCATATTTGCTTCCGCACAGATCGCGTACCAGCTCCTCAATGCGGCGCGGGCTGTTGTAGCGCCCTTCAAAACGCCACATATAGCCCTCCGGCAGAAGCCAATTGCCAAGACCCATACCGGTGAGAATGATTTCCTCGCCGCGTCCGTTGACAATTTTGCCGTTTTCCGCGCGCAGAAAGCCGTATACACGGTCGCGGGACATTTTTTCGGTGACTGTCATGGTTGTCGTCCTCCCATCCATTTATTTGTTAATAATATCTACGTGTGCAACAGGTGACCAATCCCAAATTTCATTTCCCCAAATATTCAACTGAGCCAATTCCGGAAGATTTTTCAACGGAGACAAATCGGTAATTTGATTCTTATCTGCCGATAAGAACTGCAGCTTCTTCATACCGGACAGCGGTGCCAGAGATGAAACTTGGTTGTATTCTATATTCAATCCCTCCATTTGCGTCAAACCGGACAGCGGTGACAAATCGCGGATGCCGTTGTCATCCACCCACAGTGACTTCAGGTTGACCAAACCGGACAGCGGCGTCAGATCGGAAACACCGCAATCCGACATGCGAAGTTCTTCCAATGCAGTCAGTCCCGAAAGAGGTGTCAGATCGGCTATCGGATCGTTTTCTATATACAAATCTGTCAGCTTTGTCAGAGCAGAGAGCGGACGGATGTCGCTGCACGGATTATCTCTGATTGCCAAATATGTCAGATTCCGCAGATTTGACAGCGGAGAAAGATCGGTAATCCGATTATTCTCAAGCAAAAGCATCGTCAGGCCCGTCAGACTTTCAATGCCTTTCAGATCTGAAATATGGTTGTCGTTGAGATCCAATCTGTTCAATTTGGAAAGATTGGTCCCTGACAGGGGTGAGAGCGTAGAAATGTTGTTTCCACCAAGGCTCAGATCCATCAGATTTGGCATATTGGCAAATGAAATAATATGGGTGATTTGATTATATGAAAGACTAAGAATCTCTAAACTGTTGAATTCGGTTTTTGCAAGCGGCGAAATATCCGTAATATTGTTATCATGCAGACGAAGAGACCACAAATTCGTCAAATTGGCAAGCGGCGAGATATCTGAAATGTGATTATAACGAAGATTCAAATCAACCAACTTTGTCATACCTGCAAGCGGCGAAATATCACGGATGTTGGTATTATCAAGTTCCAGATTTTCAAGGTTTGTCAAACTCGTAAGTGCAGAGATATCCTGAATATTGTTGTTTGAAAGAACCAGCATCCGCAGATTCCGCAGATTGGCAAGTGCGGAAATATCCGTAATATTCCGATCAGGGAGATAGAGCCGCTGCTCATTGTCAAAATCCGATACATACAGCGTTCCTGTCGGCTTATCGATTGTTTCACGCAGTGCCGCTTCCAGATTTTTGTCATTGACAACCAAAACCTCATCCAGCTGACGCGGGATGGTTTCTGTTTTTTCCTGTTTACATACGGTGCAGGTGATGGTTAAGACACCCGTGTCCCAATAATTGGCATGTGTTGTGACAACACCTTCGTCCCATGTGTGAATTCCCGTCGCGGGAATCGGACGCCGCAGAATGTCATCGTTCAGAGTACAGTGCCATTCTTCTATACCGTCTTCGGCGCAGGTTGCATCAGCCGCCACAACAGCCGTATACGGATCATCCGTCAAACCGAGTGTTTCACGCATTTCTGTCATGAGAGCCAATGCTCGTTCTGTGTTACCGCCATCCCATTCAGCGCGGATATATGCAAGATACACATCCTGCAATGCATCGTGTACATCATTGTTCTTCGGATCGATCTGCAGAATTTTTGTAAACGCAAGGATCGCCGCCTCATAATCAAGGTCGTTCAGATACTGCTGCGCGATCTCAAATTGCCGGTTGATGTCGACACGCCGCATGATCCCCGGCAGGACCGCCGCACACACGATTGCCACAACCAGAACTGCGGCGATCAGAACCAGAATTTTCCGGGTAAGCTTACTTTTTGCCATAACAAAGTCTCTCCTTGTATTGCTGTTACCATGAGTATATCACAACCGACCGTATTTTGCAAGAGGATGCAGCATATTCCGGACAAAAAGAAAGAAGCCCAACCGTATAAGTCGGACTTCCGTTCCGTTTATTCCGTTTTCTCAAAGATCCAATACCCCGTTTTCAGCTGCGCGTACAGCTCGTCGTAGTCCCATTCCCTGACAGAATGCTCAAAGGAATAAGAATCGGCAATCAGGATCTTGCCCTCGTCGGTGATGCCGCGGAACAGCATGAAATGCGCGCCGAGCGTGAAGTCGCCGGGACCCATGGTTGCAAGCACGAGCTTGTTTTCATCGCGCAGGGCATCAAACAGTGCTTCCTTGTCAGATGCATAGATCTGCGATGCTGTGATGCCGTACTTCTTCGCGGTTTCGATCAGAAAACCGTAGGTCGTACCGCCGGAGGGCAGCCAGCTGCCGACGGAAAGGCCGTAAACGCGCATTTCCTCCGGGTCAACGGGCACCCCAGCCAGATTGGAGATGATCGCCGCA
>JAFTLK010000334.1 GCA_017455975.1 Clostridia bacterium
ATCGGTGATCGCATTGTCATTGAGGTTCAGATATTCCATCTGCGTCATGCCGGAAAGGAACGAAATATCTGTAAGACCAAGTCCCGACAAATCGAGCTTTTTCAGTGCGGTCAGAGGCGCGAGCTGTGCAGGATCGGTGAGCTTACAGCCATAGAACATGAAGTCTTCCAGTTTTGTCATACCGGACAGCGCGGAGGTGTCAAGGACCGTTTCACCTGAGCCGTCGATGCGGAGCATTGTGAGTTGGGATGCGGCGGTAAGCTGGGTCAGATCGACATTATCCACCCGTAAAAACAGATTGCTGAGATTCGGAAGGGCAGCCACATCGGCAAGACCGATTACCGATTCCGCCGATTCCACGGTAATGCTTTGAAGGGCGGTCAAAGCATCAATACCGGTGAGATCGAATGAAAGGGGGAGCCAGGTGCCGAGTTCATCAGACCACGTTCCCTCGGAGATGATATCAAGTTCGGTCAGTTCGGTCAGTGCTCCTTCTCGGAACAATGGACGGAAATCGGTATTCTCTGTCAGGAAGAAGCTCAGGCTGTTCAAATGCTGCATATGATGCAGCAGAGAAAGATCGGAAATGGAATCCCAGATGGTCAGGGACTGCAGTCCACGAATACGCGGTAGGAGACGCAGCGTATCTTCATCCAATGTCAGCTGGTCGATCGACATGGATGCGTTGCGGCAAAGTGCGGCGAAACGTGCGATGGACGCATCGAAGGACAGATCGATCATTTCAACCACGGAATCATAATCTGTGGTGAACTGACCGGTGGAATCATAACCGGCAACATCGACATGGGTATTGTCATCAAATGTGATGGAAACCTGGGGGTACATGTAGCCTGCGCAATAAATATCGCTGACACGGTCAAGATCTGCCTGCAGAAGCTGTCCGTCCGGCTTTCCGAGTGTATAGAGCAGAACCGCTTCCAGAACATCATTGTCAAGATCGATGACGTCATCGGGCTGTGGGATCGCATCGGCATAGAACGCGCGCGCATCGTCAAGCCGTGTGTCGGAGACGATCGTGAGTGTGTGTTCAATGATGGCCAGCGCTTCCTCCGGCATGCCGAGCTGATATTCGATATCGGCAAGACCGAGGTATGCATCGACGTTCTTGTCATCGATCTTCAGAATGCCCTCAAAGGCGAGCTTCGCACCGATGTAATCGAGATCGGAAAGATACCGCTGCGCAATCTCAAGCTGTTCTCCGATGCGAGCGGCGCGGCTGCCGGCAAATGCGGCAAAAATAAGCGCGATGGCAAGGACAGCGGCGGCGATGCAGAGCACGATCCTCTTTTTGAGGTTTGGCTTGCTCATGATGATTAAACCTCCTCTCCCATGATGGCATGGGCGGATTTGATCATGAAGCGGAGCATATCGCCGTACAGTTCAAGGGGCAGCGCACGCGACGGTCCCGTTTCAAAGGAGAATACGCCCGAGAAGCCGATCTCGCGCAGGGCACGGCCAAAGCCTGCCCAATCCGCCGTACCGAACCACGGCAGACGGTGCTCGTCGGACGTACCGCCATTGTCATGGACATGAAGTGTCTGCAGCTTGTCGCCGATCATATGGACCGCATCATAGAGTGACTGTCCCGGGAAGACGTTGACGTGTCCGGTGTCGAGACAGACGCGGAAGCTGTCGTCGTTCATTTCGCGCACAAAGCGCATGATGGCCTCAACCGAACCGAGGGAGAAGTTCGGCATCGGCATGTTTTCAAAACAGATGATGACATCGTGTGCTTTGGCATACGAAAGCAGCTCACGCATAAATGTGACGTTGAGGTCCCACGTTTTCTGTGCATCGTCTGTGCCGAGTTCATTGATGCCGTATGGCATGATAGGATGCACGATCCAGTTCTTGCATCCGAGCAGGGCTGTTCCGCGGATGGAGCGCTTCATCTTTTCCATGCGTTCCGCACGGTCCTCCTCAGTGCCGTCCTGCGGCGGCCAGCGCCATGGGCCGTGTACCTGCCAGATGGTGATGCCTGCTTTTTCTGCGCGCATGCGCTCGCCTGCAAAGTATGCATCGAATTCCGCGTCATTGAGCGTATAGGGGACACTTTCCGTATTTGACATGCCATAGTCAATGCAGGTGTAGCCGTCTGCAAGCATGCGTTCATACCGACCCTCGATAGGATATACATTATAGGAGCTTTCTGTAATGCCGATTCTCATAAAATCACCATGGCTTTCGTTTCGAAAACCATCCTTTCTTTCCCAAATGTCTTTATGCTGTCATTATATCACGGTGTCGGGCGCTTGTCAACGATTTATGGATAAAAAAGAGAGCCGCAGTACATTTTGTACCGTGGCTCTTGGTGGTTTCAGTTATGCGGCGGCGGGAAGTTCGCTTTCGGGGAGTTCCTCGCTGTCGGTCGATGCTGTATCGGGTTCGATGAGCGGTTCCGTTGCGGGAGCGGGGGTATCAAAGAGGACTTGAAGGGTGACTTCACCGCCTGCGCGGTAGACCGTGATCTCTGCGCGGTCACCGACGCGGACGTTTTGTGCCCACGTATCAAGCATTGCTACATCGGAAATCGGCATACCGTCGATGGAAAGAATGATATCGCCGATGCGCAGACCGTTCTGTTCCGCATAAGAGTCCGGTTCCAGATAACGGATGATAACGCCGACCGGCATCTTGTAAAGTTCTGCTTCCTGCTCGGTGACCGTTTCGCAGCGAACACCGAAGGGAGCGTATGGGCGCAAGTCAATGGGCGGTTCCGTATTCACGGTATCTTCGGTAATCGTCGGATCTTCGGTGACGGCGGGCGTTTCGACGGGCTCGGTTTCAAGGTGGCTGTCATCATTTTCCGGAGGCGGCGCATGTTCTGAGCGGTGTTGGCTGATGCTTTCGGTCAGTGCGGTATACACATCGCCGATCGGGATGGCAAAACCCATACCCTCAAAGCCCTCACCGGTCAGCTTCATCGTATTGATGCCGATAACCTCGCCGAAGCAGTTGAACAGGGGGCCGCCAGAGTTGCCGGGATTGATGACCGCAGTGATCTGAATCATATCCATGTGCCCGATGACATGCTCTTCCGCATCGGTGATCTCCACACGGCGGTCAAGGCCGGAGACATAGCCGTAGGTAACAGTACCGGCAAAATTGACGGAGCCGGGTGTACCGATGGCGACGACCTGATCGCCGACGGCAAGGCTGTCGGATGAGCCGACAGTGACAACGGGCAGATCCTGTGCGTCAATTTTCAGAACGGCCAGATCGGTCTCGGGGAAAGCGCTGACAAGCTCTGCCGCGAAGGTCGTTCCGTCGCCGAGAAGCACCTGGTATGCATCGTATCGGCGGATGACGTGATTGTTGGTGACAAGATATCCGTCATCGGATAAGAAAAATCCGGAACCGATGGACGAATATTTTTCGTTTTTGCATTGAATGGTGACCGTTGATGCAGAGCATGCTTCTGCAATCTCGCTGATGGTCAGCGCGGTGAACAGGTTGGTCGCATATGACGGGGTGGTTTCCTCACGGAGCACATTCTGCGCGGGAATATCTGCTTCGGTATTTGGTGCATCCGGCTGCGGCGATGTCTGCCCGGCATGGTGTTCCTGCGGATTGTCGGGTGCATGCTGCTCGGGCATGGGCACAGCATCTTCCGTCAGCGCTTCTGTGGTCGGAACTGCCGTATCCTCCGGGCTTTGCTCCGTGCGTTCGGGTGTGGAGAGCTGCAGCGTATCGGCACTGAAGCCGCTGTCGTCGTGTACGGGGGAGGGAAGATTGTTGTGGAAACCGCGGACAAGAGAGGCGGCGAGCACAACGAGCAGGGATGCGGTGCAGAGCAGAAATACGAACGCCGTGGTCAGGCAGAATGCCCGCATGCCGCGTGCTGCGGATTTTTTACGTTTGCGCTGCAGCGATTTCTGGTATTCATCGTAGTTCCAGCGGTACTGAAAGCCGCCGAAGCTGTTCTCGCGGTCGCGGTCAAATGCCATGGCTTACCCCTCCCATTCAAAAAATTTTCTGCTATTATTATACAGGATAATTTTTAACAAATCGTAAATCCCGTGTTTTTCTTTTATGAAGTTGACGTAAACATTTCCGCATTTTGTTCATGATTGGATAAAAAGCGGCAGACCTGCGCGGGGGATGCGCGATCTGCCGGGGAGATTATTTCTGATAGCTTTCGGGGAGAAATTCTGCGGGAATTGCATTTGTCACATAGCCGCGCAATTTCTCGATGGAGGTCGTACCGTGGGCATTGGTGCCGTGAGAGGAAGCAAGCTCCGGCGTGAATTCATCGAGGAAGTAGATGGACAGGTTTGCGCGGTTGACGTCATAATAGGTCACGGTAGGGACGAGCTGTGCTGCCTCAATGCGCGTGCCGGATGCATTCTTGACGATATCAAAGGACAGCATGCCGCCGACCATGAAGTAGTCATTATACATCGTGGACAGGAAATTGCCGATGGAGTAGGTCAGAAGGGTTTTGTTTCCGTCCTTGCCCTCCAGCCACTGCATCGGCTGCAGGACATGCGGATGTTCGCCGATGATGACATCGACGCCGCAGTCGGCCAGAAGCTGTGCATACTTTTTCTGCTCGGCGTTGACGGTGAAGGAGGAGTCCTGTCCCCAGTGCATGTTGACGATGACGACATCGCCGGCCTCCTTTGCTGCGGCAACCTGGCGGCGGATGACATCTTCGTTGTAGATCGGGGTGATGAGCTGGGAGGAGGACGGCAGCTTCATGCCGTTTGTGGTATACGGATCATAGGTATAGGCAAGTAATGCGATCTTCACACCGTCCTTTTCATGGACACGGATGGTTTCGTAGTCCTCGGCATTGCGATAGCCGCCGATCAGTGTGACGGGCTGCTTGTCCCAGTAGTCGATGGTGCCGGAAAGACCGGCCTCGTTCATGTCGCACATGTGGTTGGTTGCAATACAGACAATGTCAAAGCCGGCATCGACCAGCGCGTCACCTGCCTCCTGCGGTCCATTGAAGTTCGGATAGCCGTAATAGCCGAGGCTCTTGCCGCCAAGCAGGGTCTCCTGATTGACAAAAGCAACATCTGCGGCCTCAATGACATCGCGGACATTGTCATAGATGTAGGTGAAATCATATTCCGCGCCGTCTCCGGCATGGTTTTTCGCATCCGCCATGATGGCATCGTGGATGATGTTGTCGCCGACAGCGACAAAGGAGACGCGGGTCTCGGCGTCCGGTGTCGGTGCGTCGGAGGACGGTGCAGGTGCGGTATCTGAGGTGGGTGCATCGGTCGTTTTATCAACCGGTGCGGTTTCGGTCACGGCAGCATAATCGGCAGCATCAGCCGCGGCATCGGGACGGCGGAGAATGCTGTTTTCCTCCAGTACAGCTGACGGGAGAGGGGATGTTAAAAAGGTCGCCTTATCACCGGTGGTATCCTCACCCTGCGAAAAACAGCCGCCAAGGGAGAAGAGCATCACGGTAAGCAGACATCCTGCAAGAAATCGTTTCATAAATACTCCTGAAAATTTTTACATATCAAAGGTTTGCCCGCCTATTATACCATCAATTTTCGAAAAAATCAAGCAAATCTGTGAAAACTCTTGACTTTTCGCCAAAAATCGGGTATGATGGAACAAAATAACGCAAATCCGAAAGGAGAAATACCACCATGAGCGAATTTGTTACGTATGAAGCATTCGGCGCGGTCGGCGACGGCAAGACCGACGATACTGCTGCTATCGTTGCAGCCCACACCTATGCAAACGAGCACCGACTGCCCGTCAAAACCAAAGCCGATGCGACCTATTATATCGGTCCGGCAGCGACACCTGCCGTCATCTGCACGCATACCGATTGGGGTACATCACACTTTATCATCGATGACCGGACGGTCGATAACTACCGCGTCAATGTTTTTGAAGTGCCGGCGACGGGAACATGGACGAGTGATCTGCCGATCCCGCCGCTGAAGGCCGGACAGGAGAGATTGGATCTTGAGCGCTGCGGCATTACGCTGACATCCGACATGTATGTCACGGTCAAGTCCGATGAGCGCATGCAGTATATCCGCCTCGGGCTCAATGAGGACTCCGGCTCCCCGCAGACCGACAGCTTCATTCTGAAAAAAGACGGAACGATCCTCTCCGGAATCAACTGGGACTACACGCGCATAACCTCCGTTTCTGCTGTGGCAATTGACGAAGATGAATTGATCATTGAAGGCGGTTTCTTCAGGACGATCGCCAATCAGGCGGAATCGAAATATACCTATTACGGACGTGGTCTGTCCGTACGACGCTCGAATACCACTGTGCGGAACGTGCACCATACCGTTGAAGGAGAGGGGGATCACGGCGCGCCGTACTCCGGTTTCTTCGGCTTCTCCTCCTGTGCATATGTGAAAATGCAGGATTGCTATGTTACCGGGCATAAGATTTACGATACCATCGGTTCGCAGGGAAAGCCTGTTTCGATGGGCTCCTACGACATCAACTGCGGTCATGTGCTCGGTATCACCTTTGAGGGCATCCGGCAGGACGATATCCTCAACCGCCGCCTGTGGGGTGTGTTTGGCTCCAATTTCTGCAAGCAGATCGTTTTTGACAACTGCATCATCTCCCGCACTGACGCGCACTGCGGTGTCCGCGACTATACGATCAGAAATTCCGTTATCGGCTGGCAGGGAACGAACACCATCGGCTTCGGTGAAATGCTGCTTGAAAACACTACATGCTACTGTGACCACATGATCGGCTTCCGCGGGGATTACGGCTGTACATGGCACGGCAATTTGACCGTCCGCAATGTTACATGGGTACCGCATCCGGGAAGAACCTTTGCACCGACGATGCTGCAGGCATATAACGACGGCATGCATGATTTCGGATATCCTGTCTATCTGCCGACCAATATACTGATTGAGAATGTCACAGTTATTGACACCAATGTTCCGCGCGACTATTCCGGACTTCGGATTATTTCCAATTTCAACCGCAATATCACCGCAGACAATAAAAATGAGGCTGCGGAACCGTTTGGACTTGTACGTCCCGAAACGCTGACCATTCGAGGCCTACGCTGCGTCAGCGGCAAGGAACCCGTCATCTGTGACAACATGGCGCTGCTGCCCGATCTGAAGATTACCGTCGAACCGTAAGCGTGTATGTGATAAAAACGGAAATTGATGTGAAAAATTGCTGAAAACTATTGATTTTACGGAAAATTTCGTGTATAATGTAAGTAACCCAATGAGTGACAATACAGAAAGGAATACGATTATGGGAAAGTTTGTTATCCGCGCAACCAATACCGGTTATAAGTTCGATCTCAAGGCAGGCAACGGCGAAGTCATCGCTACCTCCGAAGTCTACGAATCTCTCGCAGCATGCAAGAACGGTGTTGCATCCGTTCAGAAGAATGCACCTGTCGCAGGTGTCGAAAATCAGACCGTCGAAGGCTATGAAGCTGTCAAGCATCCGAAGTTTGAGATCTACAATGACAAGGCCGGCGAATTCCGTTTCCGCCTGAAGGCAACCAACGGTCAGGTCATCGCTGTTTCCGAAGGCTACAAGGCACTTGCCAGCTGTGAAAACGGTGTTGCATCCGTTCAGAAGAACGCAGCTGACGCTGAAGTCATCGACGAAACCGCAGAATAAGGAGTATTATCGTCATGGCATTTGATTTCAAAGACATCCTCGGAAAGGTTGCCGGAGATGACGGTGATTTTGACGTAAAGGAACTGGTCGAAAAGGCGGTCAGCACCATTAAGGGTGACGACAACCTGTTGGAATCCTTCAAATCCAACCCGATCAAGGTTGTTGAAAAGATTCTCAACGTCGATCTTCCCGATGAAATTCTGGAAAAAATCGTCGAAGCCGTCAAGGCAAAGATCAACATCGATGACGCAAAGGATGTCGTCGGTAAGATCACTGGTCTGTTTAATAAGGACTAAAAACACGCAGGGAGACGAAATGTCTCCCTGTTTTTTTTGCCTTGGCGGATGGTTTGATGATAGTGAAAGCTTTGAAACGGGAATTTTGTCGGGTATATGCCGATATGTGGTAAGCACCAAATAACCCCTGTCTCCTCCAAGAACCACATTCATGGTACAATATTCACATATCTCCAAACACTCTCATGTAGCAACTGAAACAATAGACCGTCTGCCAAACACTCCGGTAGAGTAAATGGAAAGTCTCAATTTGTTGCAAATACTCTATGAGAGTTGCTGGGAGACGAACAAAGGAG
>JAFTLK010000335.1 GCA_017455975.1 Clostridia bacterium
CCAATGCGCTTTTTTCCGTCTTCATCCCCAAAGGACCAGTCCTCCGCCCACAGTTCGTCGATCTCCGCCCGTTTTGCAGGCCGAATCAAATAAAAGGCAAGGGCAATAAACAGCAGCGAGCCAAAGACACAGAATATAATATCCATGCCGGTGGTATTGCTTTCAAATACGGCAAGGAAAGCGGAAACATCAGTCAGGGTGTGCATGAGGATCACGCCCCACAGGTTTCGTGAGCGAAGGTAGATAGCACCGTCCAACATACCGATGGCGGCGGTATAGATAACTTGAATCAGCGCCGCAAAAACATCGCCTGTGGCGATGGCATTGAGTGCATGAAGAAAACCGAAAGAAACCCCGGAAACCAGCATACAGCGAAAGATCCTGTTCGGCTTATCCTTCCAAATACGCATTAGATTGGATACGGTGAAACCCCGGCAAAAGACCTCTTCAGACACGCCCGGCCCGATTCCGTGCATAATCGCGGCAGCCACGGCAGCGACTCCGGTAACAAGAGGAGCCTCATAAACCTTGATCTGCAACAGGTTCCATACAGGAACGATAAGTTCCGGCAGGGCAAGACAAATACCCAGCGCCAGCTTCCCGCCCTTGAATCCAAAATTGCATTTTCCCCTGAAAAAGAGCGGCATGATAAGTATTAACAGACCGGCGATGATCAGCCTTGCAATGTCTTCGTTGATCTGATACAGAAACGACTCTTTTCCACCAATGGACTCAAACATGATTCCGGTTATTGCGGCAATGGTATCGCGTAGAAGAAAAAAGCCCAATGGAACAAACAGCGCAGTAAACAACACGCTGTTTAGAAATCTGTGCTTTACGAACTTTTCCATACAAACTACCTCCAAGTGCTGTTAATTTTACTCCGACTATTTATCACACAGTATTATACAGAGAGGAGTGCAACAAAAGTGCAACACGGAAGCAGAAAAGTAAAAATAATCAGCCTGTCGAAAAAGTGAACTGCCCCAAAATATACGGACAGCATAAAAAAGAGTCTTTAGGTGAAAATATTAAAAATTAAGCAAGGAATCGTCATCGCTTTTCGAGTGGTGTCAGTTCCTTGTTTTACGCTGAATATGTTCGTTTGGAATATGGAACGCTCACCTTGACGGCATTGACAAACAGACTGAGAATATGCTTCTTCGGTTCAAAAACAAATGGTAGAGCGTGATAAAAGAAAGCAGTCAACCGCTACGCATCCAGTGTAACGGTTAACTGCTTTTTGTATATGCAGTTATTTGAAGCCTATCAGATGATTATTCGCCTTTGATTGCATCATAGAAGCCGGCAACGGCAGCGGCTTTATACGGTGCGACATAAACGATTTCAAGGATACCGAAGGTCAGCAAGGACAGCAGATCCCAGCCGAGGAAACTCAGATAAAGAACAAAAAGCTCTCCCTTGTGTCCATGCATCATTTTGCGGCTTTCGGTAATTGCTTGCGTTGCAGAATACTCAGGATGGTCATTCAAAATGTAGAACGTCATAGCGTATGAAAAGCTTTTTACGATACCCGGGATGAAGAAAAGCAAAGACCACAAAAATGTGAAAATGGGCACAAGGATTCCGGCTACCATATTATTTGAGAAATTAGAAAATCCGCCGAAGCTGTCATTAAGGCTCACGTTTTCTTGGCGGTACAACTTCATAAAGAAAAATGCTGCTCCGGCTGTGAGAGGACCTGCCAAAAGAATGGCACCGATCAGTGTAGCAGACGCAACACATGCCAGAAGGCCGATTACAAGTATTACGAGAATCGCTAAACCGAGATGACCTTTCATTGCTGCTTTTGCGTTTTCTTTGATTTGTTTTCTGTTAAACATAGATTTTTCTCCTTGTTTTATAAAAAATATTTTGCCGATTGTAAAAGTTAAAAAAGCCAATCGGCGAAATGCTTTTTTAACAAATATACTACTGATTTTTCTCCGATTTTGCGGCATGATTAAAGTACCGCCCAAAACCATACCAACAAAAACGGGAGAAAAAAATCATGCGAAATAAGAGTGTATAAATGTCATTGGAAGACATCTACATCGGGGTGTGCGAATCAATGGAGAGTAAAAAGAGCGAATTGGTTTCTCTCCTTGAAGATATAACCGAGCCGAGCTGTCCGCAGAGCGGAGAGAAATTTCAGTTCCTCGGAAAAAGCGACGGTGAGAATCGCTCCCTTCGTTTCAAATGGGTATGTTCCAAATGCGTTCCGGTTCCTAAAACGGGTTCTCGCGTTTGTACTTGCGGTACACCTTGTACCGATTCCACCATGAAAAATGTGTTTACACCTATCCCGACAAGACTTTTCGTCTTTATCCGTGCGTTCCGGGAAATACGGAGCATTGGGATCGTATCTGCAAGCACCGTGTCCCTGCGGAAAGAATCATTAACCTGCTGAAAGACACATTTGCCTTGGTTGATAACAGAAGCTGCAGCGCTGTAATTTTCTGAATTTGCAAACCATTGCACTTGAAAAACAGTTGATGCTTTTATATTCTCCAAACGCTTTTCCATTTTACAACATGAAGTGCAACAGACAGCAAAAAATATTATGAATATTTTGATTTTTTTGACTGAATTCTTACTTTTACAGTAAAATAAACGCATTTGTTGCACTTTTGTTGCACTTAGCATACTACAATATATTGTCAAGCGACAAGCAATGAAAGCCAAAATCAAATCAATACAAAGGAGCAGCCAATGAAAGATTATTCATCCTATGTTGAACTTATCGTCGCAACGGAAACGGAAGAAAAAGCGATAAAGAATATGTACGACTGGAAGCCGATCACTTTTTCGAACGATACACAGACTTACTATTCAGCATCATTTGAAAAAAACGGAAGCTCCCATAAAATTGTGTATGCGCGTCAAAGTGAGATGGGCATGACCGTTGCCGTCACGCTGACAATGAAACTGATTGAACATTTTCGCCCGCAGTTTATGATAATGGTCGGAATCGCCGCGGGGATCGCGCGTTCGGATATGGCGGAGCAGATTTATGGGGACGTGGTGGTTGCCGATATGATATGGAACTATACGTCAGGCAAGTTTGTAAACCCCGAACGCACCGACATTCGCTTTGGAAATGTCGGATTCATTTCAAGACCTGCGGTTGTAAAGACGGACGCAGAGCTTCTTGAATACGTCAGGAAAGCTGCCGCTTCGCCGGAAAATCAATGCCATATCCACATTGGCTTGATGGCAACGGGAAGTGCGGTGGTGACCAACAGAGAAATTGTGAACAAGCAAATTTATACTATGTATCGGGAAACGATTGGACTGGATATGGAAGCCTACGGGGTGGTATATGCTGCCCAGAATGCGACGACTCCCCGTCCGAAGGCACTTGTGATCAAAAGCGTTTGCGATTATGCAAACAACGAAAAGAGTGATCAATATCAGAAATTTGCGGCATACACAAGCTGTGAATTTGTGAAACTGCTGATTGAAAAGTTTTTGCCGGTGGATGCCTGCGAGAATCAAGAAAGAATGCGATAATCGAATGATTTCGGAAAGTGAGGTCAAGATAAGAAGAAAATATGATGTGGATTGTTTTGATATTAGCGCTTGCGGCAATGTCTGCGCTTACTGTAATACAAACGCCGAGAGAATGGTTAAAGCATAAGCTTCTGCGCATTTTACTGCTCATTTACCATACTGTCGGGATCACAAGCATAGCGCTTATTCTGTTTGCCGTTTATCGCATGAAGGACGGCGTGCTGAGGGAAGTCATCATTTGGACGGAGACCTTCTATTTCACCTTAACAGTATTCTCCTTGATTTTGTCCGCGGTGCGGTATTTCGGATTCGAGCTTGCCCGCCACTTCAGGCACCGGAAAATTCTGAAAATTCTAAGCAGTCAAACGGCGTTCTTCCTTGCAGCTATTCTGATTTCCGCGGCATATATGGTACCGTCCGTACATAACGCGACAACCCTGAGAACCGTTACATATGACATTCAGGTGGATAAAACATGTGCAGCTGACACCCTTTCCGTTGCCGTTGTTTCGGATTTTCATATCGGAGCGGGTGCACGACACAGCGAGATGGATCAGATGGCGGAGCTGATTATGGCAGCAAAGCCGGATGTGATTTTAATTGATGGCGATATATGCGATTCTGCATCCTCTGTATATGATCTGGAATACATGGAAGAAACACTGAACAAATTGAATTGTCGATACGGTATATTTTATGCCGAAGGAAACCATGAGGCAGAATGCAGGTTCAATCCGGATCCGTATTTGCGGCGGGCAGGCGTGACAATTCTCAAGGACGAGGGTGTGAAACTTGAAAACGGCGTGAATATTGTGGGGCGTAAAAATGCGCTTGAGGTAAGCGTCGAGCAGATTATGAAGGAATGCGGACTTGACTCTGACGCACCGACGGTTGTTCTGCAGCATCGGACAAAAGGACTCAGTCAATTGGATGGAATTGCGGATCTTGCGATATGCGGGCATACGCATGGCTACCAATTTCCGTTTTTAGGCGTTCTGATGCCGTATGAGCGAGACATTTCATGCGGTCACAGGATGTACGGCAAGACCCATGCAATTGTTTCTGCCGGGGTTGCCGAGTGGGGCTATCGGACCAAGTGGCCGTCGCAAAGCGATGTTACCGTGATAAACATAAGTTTTAAGGGGGTGGGACAATGACTTGCAGAACATATACAAAAAAAGAAACGGTTTTTCATATGTTTTATATTGCCTTTCTTTCTATCTGCGGTGTGCTGTCTGCGTATAGTGCCGTGTTTGGCGTTTTACATATCTGTTGTACTGAGGATAAGATCGCCTTATGTTTTACGATTTTCTTTGCCTTGCTGATTCTCGCGGTAGATTTCTTTGAATGCAGGGCCATGGGAGCTCAACTTTATATGAATGAAGAAGGAATCGGCGTCAGGCGGTTCGGTAAAACGAAGGTCTTCATCAAATGGAACGAAATCAAAGAAGTAGGTACCGGAAATATTCCGACTCCCTTCGGCAGTAAAGAACGGGTTTATTTCTGCGACAGGGAACTGGACGAGAATGAAAAATCCGATCTGATAATATTAAAATACCACACCGTTCATTTCTCTTATATTCCGAAGGAATGGTGTGAAAAAATAAGTGAACGGTTGCCTGTCCCGTTGGCGAAGGAGATAAAAGAAAAGCATGTCAGATAAAGCAAAAAAGGAAAAGGTAAGCGACGCACGGATTTTCTACATTGGGTTGATTGCCGTGGTAGCGGTGGTGCAGATCGTTTTGAAGGTGTTCACAACGCTCGTGCCGGATGTGCAAAGCCAGGTCTTATCTCGCATTACAGAGGGAATCATGCTGATTTTTGCAGTGATGTTTGCTCTGCGAACAACCTTTGTTCAGCCGTGGTTTGGGTTAAAGATAACCGTCTGTATGTCACGAATATTTCGTGTCGTTGTTCCGGTGTCAGTTCAAAATGTTTCGGTAATTGGTGTCGCAAGGTTTATAATCTCCTTTCCGAGTCTTTCGGCATATTTCATCGCGGTATATGCCCCACCGCTTTGCTTTTCGACATAGCACAGAAGAAGCTGTGCCTGTTCGACCATTTATGAAAAGCTTAACATAACACCATCCAACGATTACGCTTTGTGATGGCTCCCTTCGGGTGAGTTCTCCCGATACATTCGGGGATCATTACGTTATCATAATACTTTTCGTAGTA
>JAFTLK010000336.1 GCA_017455975.1 Clostridia bacterium
ATCAAAAACAACAAAGTAACGGCTATTCGCTTTGCCACCCTTGCAGCGATCTGCGAGGTTCTTCAGTGCGAAGCCGGAGACATTCTGGAATATCAGAAGGATTGAGGGAATCAGGATTTGGCAGAGGTATAAAATGAAGAAACACAAAATTACTGCTGCACTGTACTATGTGGCAGCAATATTATCCTACGTATCTGCAATTGTAAACTTTGAAGGTGAAAACAGCCGATATTTGGGTGGTCTTTGGATATGCATTGGTTCAACACTCCTTTACCTTGGTATATCACGTTCAAATAAGAGCAAAGAGGACAAGGATAAAGAAGATAAATAACTAAAGAGATCTCGTTATGTTGGTTGCAGGCATTATAGTTACAATCGTTGCAGTTTTGATGATGATATTTCCGGAAATTTTTATATTACTAAAAAATCCTAAAATATCACGCACATCACTTAAAAGCAAAAAGGTTAAAAATGCTTTTAGAATTTTGAGTGCTTTGTATGTGGTAATTGGTATTATACTGATTGTCACGGCACTTGTATGATAATTTTAAGTTCGGCCCTCGTTCCATTACGGAGCGAGGGCTATTATTGAACAATTTGTAACTTTTGCAGAAAAACCCCTTGACAAATTCCGTCTTGATTGGAGATGCTGTTCGATTCGCCATCCAGTTCGTCATCACGGCTCAAACGCTCATATAATGCGGTTATCATTCTTGTTTCCATACATTTTTCCTTTCCTGTCTGTTGTGTTTTGTATGGCTTGAGAATCGGTCGATTAACAAGTCTTCCATATTATACAACGCCCGCCGCAAGTTTGTATTTTGCATACTGGCGGACAGCGAAGTGATCGGGATTTTTCTCTTTCAGCTCGCGGAACAGGATGTCAACGGGATTTTCAAATTCCTCGTCATCCTCGCGGACTTCCATGGAGTTGATCATCTCGATCAGCGTGTTGAAGTTGCGCTCTTCGGCGGGGGCTTCGAAGTGTATGTAGCCAATCATGGCAGTGTAGAGCAGAGTTTCCGCTTTTTGCCAAAAATCATCTCCGCCTTTGCCTTCACCCTTGGTGTTGGCGATCAGGCAGGTCACCAGTTTGAGAATATCCTTTTCCGAGTGGATGTACGACATGGGATTATATTTCATGGACTTTTTGAAATTGATCGTGTTCAGAATCTTGATCCGGTACCCATTCCGCTGAAGCATTTTTCCTGTTTCACACACCAGACTTCCTTTCGGGTCAGTGATGCAATAGGAACTATGGCATTGCATGATCTGGGGCTTGATGAAGAAGCGCGTTTTGCCCGATCCGGAGCCGCCGACGATCAGCACGTTTTTATTCCGCGCCGTTTTCGGATCCTTCGGACGGTTGTTCATGGTTAGCCGTTCGGTCTGCGTGAGGATGACATTGTTCCTGAAATCGGGGTCTATGTACGGTGCAATATCCTCTGGTTTACCCCATCTGGCAGAACCGTATTCCTCGTTTCTGCAGTACTTCTTCGCGTTCTGCGACTTGCCGTAAACGATCAGCCGGAAGATCACGGCGACCGCAATACCGACGCAGAGGTCAAACGGATGAAAGCTGGGCAAGGGTGATTCCATCGCTGCGAAAAAGCCTTCACCGAGATTCAGAATTTTCTCGCCCAGCTCCGTACCGTCGGTGAACTGCCACATCTGACCGAGCTTTGTGGCGAACAGACCGATGAAGAGGTACGGAATGTGCAGGATGTTCGTCTTTTTCAGTTTTCCGCTCATCGCTCTGCACTCCGGTTTCTGTCTTTCGTGCGTTCACGCTCCTTGTTTTGGAATTTTGCAATAAGATTCTGAAGCAGCTTTCGCACAGACGGCTTTTTCTCTCGCTCGGTAGACTTACGGGTACGGCAAGCAGAATGGCGATGATGAGAAGAACGCCGATGAGGATACCGGCGTTACGATAGAATTTTTTGTTGTCGCGTTCGGGTTATTTGTTGTTCATGTGAATCAGCTCCTTGTGTTTTTTCAGATTTGTGTGATACAGAAAAGTTGATTTTTCTAAGGTGGAATCACACGATGGTACAGAAAACAGATCATGGCATCACTCCCTTTGTGTCAGTTTGCAAGATCGTGGCTGACCTTGGTGGTGTAGTAGCTGCTCATGGTCGCGGGTGCGTTGATGAGCGTTTTCAGCAGATACGGCTTGATGTTGTGAATGTCGGTGGTGTTGGCATTGATGCAGTCGATGATATATTCCACATGGGACGCATCCAGTCTGAGAAGTCTGTCCTTTACCAGCGAATACGGATATGTATCTTTTCCGAGAGTGAACGTGGCGCGGCGGGTACACAGAGCCTCCGAAGCAATATCTACGATTTCGTCAAGGCGGTCACGGGGGTAACGCTCGCATATGATGTCGTATTCGATGTTTTCTTTTACGATCTCCCGCGCTTCCTCATATCCCATCACATCCATCGGCATCGGTTCCGGTTCATTGCAAATCGGAGCAGCCTCCTTGAAAGATGGATTAGGATTTGATTCATGCGTAATAGATAAATTATTATTTAATATATTATTATTTAATTGCGCGGGGTTCTCATGCACAGGGTCAGCCTGCGTTGGATTTTCCAATACAGGTGACTCCAACATAGGTGAAGCGCAAACAGGCGGTTCAGCCTTATTTTCAGGAGAAACTGCCTTATGCGGCGTTTCGTAAATGACATACTCCATGTCGCCGAGCCGACCTTTTTCATCGCGTTTGCGTTCGCGGACAACATAGCCGTGTTCCTCTAATTCCTTGATCCCCTGACGAATGGAATCCAGACCATCGGAGAACAGGTAGGTCAGACCTTTCAGCGTATAGTCCAAGGTTTCGGGCAGGGACAGCATTTCGGCAAGCAGTCCTTTGGCTTTGGCGGACAGGGTTCTGTCCTTGAATACGCAGTTTGCGATGACCGTGAATTCACGGCTTTTGTCTACTCTGAATACCGGCATGATGTATCCCCCTTGTTATGTTTCCGTGGTGGTTTTTGTGATGTTGAATATGTCCGTTCCAAACTTTGCGATCATCGCCGCGTTGACGATCAGCGTGAACGCTTCTTCGGGGATGGTTTCCTCGTCGATCATTTCCCCGATGGGCAGATCGGTCTTTCCGCCGTATAGCTTTTTCGCATAGGAATACAGCGTGTAGCCAAAGGTGGAAATTCCCTGGATTCTGATGTTCCTGAAATATACGCCGCTTCGCATGAAACAGCAGGAACAGCGGCGATACAAGTCCTCGTCAGCGGTCAGCAGATACACGGCGGCGTAGTATCTCGGCTTCAGGAATATGTCATAGCTTCCGGCTGTTGCGTAAAGGAACCGGCTTTCATGTCCATCGTCCGCCCACAGTGTTCCGGGAAAATATTTGATGGCTGTCTGCAGGCGGCGGTAAAGGTTTGGGCGGAAGCTGAATGTATTGGCGATCAATTCTTTGTACCCGATCATCCCGGCTTCGATGCGCTCTTTGATGTACGGACATTTCAGCGCGGTACAGCCCACGGAGCGGATGTATTCGGTACAGTATCGGCAGTCCACTTCTTCGGGAACTACCTTTTTCTTTCGGATTTTCATGGTTTGATAGATTTCCTTTCTGCTTTCGGGCAATGATAAAAGGGCAAGCGAATTTTGCTTCAGCTTGCCCTTGGGGTATATTCGGTTTATCGCTCCCGGTTCTGCTGACGTTTTCTCTGCCAGCTTTCCAGAAGCTTGATAATGGTTTCCTGCATTCTCTGCGGCGTGTAGGAACGGGGAAAATATTTCTGCAGGACATCGGCGGGAATGGTGAGATCGGCTTTCTCCGGTTTCTTCTGCTCCATCATGATGCCGAGCATGGTATCGTCGGTCAGCTCTCCGGACTGCGACAGCTTTTTCATCCGCTGTGCTTGGGAGAGCGACGGGGTAGCCTGTTCGGATTCGATGGTGTCGAGAAGCAGCCGCTGTTCTGCGGGTTTGAGGTAGGAGATCTCGACAGCAGGTGTCATGGCGATTTTCTTTTCGTCCACCATCTGCTGCAGCTCCGGTTCCAGCTCCGTCAGGCGGATGTAGCGTTGGACTTGTCTGCCGCTTTCTCCGGTTGTATCAGCAATAATTTCTCTTGCTCTATTTTCTTCAGACTTCGGGACAACTTGTCCCGAGGTTAAATCATGGCGCGCACCTTGTCGTTTGATCGCTTCCAGCTTCATCTTATATGCCGCCGCCCGTTCGCTGGGAAGGATATTTTCCCTCTGCAGATTGGAATCACACATATAGATAATAGCCGTGTCGCGGTCGATATCCCGCACGATCACCGGCATGGTGTCCAGTCCCGCCAGTTCACAGGCGTGCTTGCGGCGGTGTCCCGCCACAATCTCATATCCACCTTCTTCCCGCGGACGGACGATTGCAGGGACGAGAACACCGTATTCTTTGATGCTTTCCACGGTTTCACGCATGGTGTCGTCGTCACGGACTTGAAATGGATGATCGGGGAAGGGGTGGAGTTCGATCAGGGAAAGTTGGATGATTTCTTCTGCTATTTTTGCTATTTTTGTGGTACCCCCAGTAAATTAAAATAAGTATTGAAAATAACGCAAATATGTGATATAATAAAATGAATAAGTATATTTGAATTGTTAAAATACTATCTTGTGCTATAGATGATATTTTCACATAGATTTATTATGTTCTGATGAGTGTAAAGGAGTGATACCATGCATCGGCTCATAATCAATAAGTTAGGACCTATCGAGCATTGTGAACTGGATTGTAAAAAGTTTATGACCTTTACTGGGTTCCAAGCCTCAGGTAAAAGCACAATTGCGAAAGCCATCTTTTTCTTCCGCACTGTAAAGGATGATATTTATTCTATTGCAGAAAACAATGCATTAAATTCTGTTTCTGATGCATCCAGCGGCACTCTCAAAAATCAATTGATTGAGTATCTCCGTGAGAAGTTTCTTCGTGTTTTTGGTTCTTCTTGGGCAATGGATATGTCCATGTATATCGAATATCAATATACGGATGAAATTTTTATTAAGATTATGCTGGATAAAAACAGCAATTATCCTACTCCGAATTATGTCTGGGTAGAACTCAGTAAACCACTGCAGGCATTCTTGAAAAATAATAGTCATACCTTAACAGCAACAGCTTTAGGTGTGCCGGAAAAACAGCAGAAAGACTTTTTGAAAGTTCTTCATGATGTTTTTGATGATGAGTATCAGGTGGTTTACATTCCTGCGGGCAGAAGTATGCTGACAATGCTTTCACAGCAATTGAGCTACATTTATGCAACGATGAAAGATACTCAGAAGCGAATGCTTGATTATTGTACACAGGACTATATAGAGAGAATCCTGCGTCTGAAATCAGAATATGCTGATGGATATACAGGAATAGTTGCTTATCATGGAATAGAAAATGGGATATCTAAAGGGTTAGTCAATACTTTATTAGAATTCATGCTCAAAATCCTTAAAGGAACCTACCGCTATAACGATGGCGAAGAACGGATTTATATCAATGATTCGCAATATGTAAAGATGAATTTTGCCTCTTCCGGACAGCAGGAATCTGTGTGGATACTGAATTTAATATTTTATTATATTGTAAGAAGCGAACCTGTTCTGTTTATTATAGAAGAACCAGAGTCCAACCTATTCCCTGAATCCCAAAAATATATTACAGAATTGATATCATTGGCAAACCATTATAATCATGCAGTGATATTGACAACACACAGTCCTTATGTGTTAGGAACACTTAACAATTTACTGTATGCGAATCAGCTTGACCCTGCCGCTCATTGTCAGGCTTCCCGGATCATTCCTGATAATTTATGGCTTGATTATGAGGATTTCGATGCCTGGTTTTTGAAACATGGAAGCATAGAGAATTGTATGGATGATGAACTTCACATGATTCAGAACGAGAAAATTGATGAAATCTCCAAGACAATCAATTCTGATTTCGATCAATTACTGGAATTGCAACTGTCGGATGAATAAAGAGGTGGGTATCAATGCCGTTAAATGGATTTAGTTCACTATGTGATGCTCATGCCTCAATCATCATATCCAAAGATAAAGGCAATCCCCAGAAGCATATTGCAAAGAATGTCAATCAAGCATATGTTACACATTATCAGATTGATGGTGTCGTAATAAAAGAGGGGCAAAACAAATGTGATTTCCTTTTGTTGAACGAAGATACGAAAACAGCTTACCTGATTGAATTAAAAGGATCTGATTTATGTAAAGCAGCTCAGCAATTAGAAGCAACTGAGAATATCCTGTCTAACGACCTAAAAGCATATGATAAACAATATAGAATCGTTGCTAATAAATGTAAAACACAGGAAATTAACTCTTCATCTTATATCAAATATAAGAAAAAATGGGGACATAAGTTAGTACAGGGAACAGAAACAATCACCGAGAATATTTGAACACTTAATCCCTAACATCGTGATGGCAGGATGATCGGAGAAGGGCTGGATCACCTCCCTATCATGAATTTGTACATACCGAAAATACCTCATCGTGTGTCCCCGTGCGGGCAGCATGATGAGGTATTTCCTGTTCCGGTTATTTCCCGATTTCTTCAAAGAAGTCGCAAAGCAGAAGCTGATGCTCCGTGGAACGGATGGAGATCCGGTCGAAACGTGAGGAGAGCAGATATTCGATGAATTCGGACTTGGGGATCAGAAATTTGTTGCCGATCTCAAAGTATTTCAGATAGCCTTTTCTGCACCAGCGGAAGATGGCAGTCCGGCTGTACCCGGTAAATTCGCTGACATCCGCTACCGTGATGAGATCCTCCTTGTCGCTGAGTTCCTGTTCCAGATAGGTCCGGTACATCCGCCTTTCCGTCATGTTCAGATCGTGTACGGACGGCGGTGCGGGTTCCTGTATTTCCGGATTCGGATTGCCCGCGGTTCCGATATACCATCCCGGGGAAGCCTTGTATTTGAGCGGATGGAGCCTGCGGTCGATCAGATAATGGATGACATCCTCGGTTTTGATGGTGTAGCGGCGGGTCTTCTTGCCGGTATCCTTACAGGGGACAAGGCCACTTGTGAGCAGATACAGCGCGGTGCTTTTGCTGATGTGCGCTACTTGATAGAACTGATCCTTGGACATGGTTTTCGGGTATTTCTGCCGGAGTTCGGCAAAGTATTTTTCCTGCTTTTTCCGTGCGGCTTCGACTCTTTTCGCGGTATCGGCCTTCTTTGCGGTGCCGGGATTTTTAGTTTTCGTATTCATGAGATAACCACCTTTTGTGACCGCTTCCGGAAACCTTTCCATCGTTTCCGTGCGGCATTGTATTCGTTGACAACAGGTGATATCTTTCGGGCATTGTATACCGTGTCCACGGTTCGATTGTTCGGCTCTGTTCTCTCCTTTTTCTCTCCGTTCTCTCCGAGTTCTCTCCAAAATGCCGGAAAAGTGCTCATTTTTGTGCTTTTCCGCCGTTTCTTTCGAACCCACGATGTCTTCCGGTAAGTTCCGATATTTTCGCGGAAAGTGCGGAAAAAGGCAGATATAACGAGGGATTTCACGGAATTTTATCTTCCGTTGCAAATTGCCATCAAAACGGGCCAGCAGGGACGTAATTCCCGGCCAGCGCGGGTCATAATTCCCGGCCACGGTGGGACGTAATTCCCGGCCAGTTCACAAAGATCCTCTATAATGGAAATACCTCTTCAACGCAAGAG
>JAFTLK010000337.1 GCA_017455975.1 Clostridia bacterium
AGTCCATGTCCGGACACAACGAGTCCTTTGTTCTCAAGTCGGTCGATGTACGTCTCACAGGACAACTCGCCGAGTACATGCACTTCGCGCTCCTTCTGATAAAAGATCTTTGTGATCTCATCATGCGTATGGATATTCCAGATCATACTGCTCCTAAGCAGACTGCCGGCGGTTCGAACCCGCCCGGGGACGTCAAAACGGGACTGTTGCATTTAGATCAATGTGTCAAAAACTCCCTCCGGCTCACCGAAGGTGAGCCACCTCCCTCTGCCGAGGGAGCTGGCAAAAAAAAGACGCTTCTGCGTCTTTTTTTGACTGAGGGAGTTATCATTTGCTCAATGATTTTTCAAATGCAACAGCCCCGTTTTCTTCTTTTTGAAGCTATTTCCAAAATTTTCGGATTACGCATAGACAGATATAGGTTCTGTATGCTCAATGAATATTTGCTAATTGGGGACAAACAATTTTTCGAGTTTGCGAAACTGCGTTGTTAACAACTTCTCCAGCTGGTTCCTTATCATACCGAAATTCAGCAAAACGTGATTCGGCATCATCAGGCAGTGCCGACATGATGATGGCGGCACTGTTATAGTCGGTAACAGGGAGCACAAATAGTTCTTGATGATATTGGATTTCTGTTGTACTTTCATCGAAAGTAAGGAGACGGGAAACCGGCAACGATCATCCGGCCGATTTTGTGCTTCAGTATCTGCACCATAAGGATGCCTCTTTCCCTTATTCAGCCATCAGCGCAGCAATCAGATCGATACAGGTCTGAAGACGCTGCAAAATGGTGTCTGCTTTTACATATTCATCCATCGTGTGGGAAAATTCACCTTCGGCACCCATACCGTCGATCACCGGGATGCCCACGCTGGCAGCAAAGGAACCGTCACTGCCGCCGCCGTGGGTACGGGGCTCCATGATCAGGCCATTTTGCTCGGCGCATGCCCGGGCTTTTTCGTAAAGCTTTCGGGAACACTCGGTTTGCTGCATGGGTGGCCGCCGGGAAAGGACTTTGACGGTTGCGCTGACATGGGGATCACCGGTGTCGGCGGAAAAACGTTGGATCGCTTCCACCAGAGACTCCGCCATTTCCGGTTCGTAGAAGCGAACCTCGGCAATGAGTCTGGCTTCTGCGGCTACCACATTGCTCTTGCCGGTACCGCCGGAAATGCCGCCCACATTGATGGAAATACCTCTCTCGTCGTCACGGAGGGTGTACAGATTGCAAATGATCCGGCTCAGTGCCTGAATGGCGCTGTGTCCCAGGTGGTAATTGACACCGGAATGAGCCGCCACACCGGTGGTGGTAACGGAAAAGGCAATCAATCCCTTTCTGGCGACGGTGCAGTAGCCGGGTTTGGAGGGTTCCATGCACAGGCAGGCTTCGCTTTGCCGGGCCAGTTCCAGAATCCGGGGGCTGCTCTGGAGAGATCCGATTTCCTCATCACAGTTGAGCAGCGCCACAACAGACCATTCCGACGGTATGTCGTTTGCGAAGTGGCGCAGGATTTCCAGAATCATCAAAACGCCGCTCTTCATATCCAACACACCGGGACCCCGAAGGATATCTCCCTGCCGGGTATAGGGATGCTTGGCCACGGTTCCTGTCGGAAAAACCGTATCCATATGACCCAGCAGAAGAATCTGACGGGGGCCGGTTCCGATCCGGCATTCCAGCAGGTTGCCGCCGGGCCTTTCGTGGGTGGTCACACATGCACCTGCAGCCAGAAATTCTTCCCGAAGCTAGGCACCCTGGGCATCCAGCGCGGTCTTGTCCCCACTTGGAGTATCCAGATTCACATAGTGTTCCAGTCTGGAAAGGAATGTTTCCAGATCGCCTACATAACGTCTATTACACATTGCTTTGCACACTCCCAAACTTGTTCCCGGGACTGGGGCAGATACCGGGATGCAATATCTTCGTAACTGCTTTCTGCGCTTAAAGGCGCACCACTGGGCAGATATCCGTCATAGCCGAAGGTATAGCACACCAGATGCACATCCTGTCCGGCGATTTGAGATAAGGTATATTCCAATTCTGCTCCGTCGGCATAATCCACTTCAAAGGGGACACCCACCAGAATGATTCCGCCGAAATTTACCGCACCGATGCGGATCATCCGGTTTTTCTCCGCTCCCACGTCGCTGCGCTCCAACACCGCAATCCGGGAATCATATTCCCGAAGAGCCTGAGGGTCGGTACATGCAGCTGCTTTTTGCCGCAGCGCGGTCAGAATCGCATCTTTCTTTTCTCCGCGTAGACTGGCTGTCCGGGAAAGATAGATCACTCTTTCAGCGGTTTTGATTTCCCAGCCAAAATCGCAGACACGCTGTGGCTTTGCAGTCTGTACCGCGTCGGTCAGGATACGGCCCAGTCGCTTCAGCTCCTCCGGGTTGGAGGCCTGGCGGGTAAACCGGGTGGAAAGATCCGCGCAGGGACCGTTGATCACCAGACAGCTGCGCCCCCGGGACAGACCGTCCCGGAGCTGACCGGGCAGATCTCTGGAATACAGCAGATTCTTCTCGTCCAGCACTGTGGGATGACAGGAAATCCGGGCCAGAACATACTCACCCAGAAAGACAAGCGGAAGGGGCATTGGAAAATGACTGCCCTCCCGCCCCCGGTTGCGCAGGGATGCGATGCCGGTGGCTTCGGCCAGTGCGGTGGATACCGCCGCCGGATGCAGGTTGTGGAGCGCCTGAACCGCTGCAGATACCGCTTGTTCGGTTAAATAGTCCACATACATGACATCATAGCTTTGGTATCCGGAGAAATGTCCGGTGGGAGCGCTGTGGGTATGGGTGGCAAGCACCCAAATCCGCTCCACAGGAATTTCCAGTCGGGAAGCAATCGCCTCCCGAACATGGCTGCACAGATTGCTGTCCGTGCCCAACAGGTCAAAGACGCACATCAGGAAGGGGGATCCAAGCTGATCTTCCAAGGTCAGCACACAGACTTCCAGCTCATCCAATGTGCCCACAGATGGGTCTTTCCGGCGGTCGAAGCCCGCCATGTGCATGGACTTTTCCGGGGTGATTGTCTTCCGTGCAAATCCGGCTCTCATAGATATGACCATAACTTTCGCGCAGCGAAAGTTTCCTTTCTTGAATTTCGTCCCGAAATTCGGGAATTCTGGGACTGGTTTTGTGGTTACACAAAATCACAGTTGCAAAACTGTGAAATGTCACCCGTATTTCACAAAGTGAATACTACACGGTTTGAAAATTTATTTTCAAACTTGCCACCCCTTTGCCTTTACCAACAGCTCCTCCACCGCATCATGGAGACCTGCCTCGTGGAGGGCCAGGGCAGCAGAAGCAACTGCCGGATGTACCTGGGGGACGGTGATCTTTGAAATGCCGCTTCCGGGCTGCAGCAGCCGTGCTTCCAGCATCGCATACAGGGGACTTTCCTTCCGGACCAATCCGCCAGAGAGAATCAGCGGATATTCCGTTAAGCCACCGTCGCGGGTGATCGCTGCCCGGACGGAAAGCGCGAGCTCTTCGGCGCAGCTTTCCAAAAGGGCAGATGCTGTGGCAGAACCCTGCTCATAAAGCGCAAAAACCTCTTTTGCTGCATCGGCAACTGCGCTGCGGATATCGCCCTGATTCAGCAGTCTGAGCAGCTCGCCGGGGGTGGAAACCGCATAATGCCGGAACATGGCATCCATAAAGCCCGGCTCCATAGGTTCTCTGCCGTCATACATGCGGCAGGCCAGCTTCAGCGCCCGCAGACCCAGATCATACCCGGATCCCTCATCACCCAGCAGGGGTCCCCATCCGCCGACACGCAGATGACCCTCCTTGCTGCAAATATAGGTGATAGCGCCGGTACCTGCAATGGTGATTACCGCCGGGGCATCACGGACAGCACCGAACCAGATATTGTAAATATCACTTTCACAAATCACATGCTCCGCATCGATGCAGGTACTGAAAAAAGGTACATGGGCATCGCCGTGTTCGATCAAAATGGCAGCAGAAGCCATATAGGCAGTATCCAGCCGCGCCATGGGTAATCCTGCATCGGCAAAGGCTTCTGCCGTTGCGGTGCGCACGGATTCCGCTGCCACCTCACGGCCGCAGTACAGATAATTGGAAGGACCGCCCAAACCGGAGCCGAGAATCCGTCCGGTTTCATCGGTCAGTACACAGGCGGTCTTGGTACCGCCGCCGTCATATCCTGCAAATAGTTTCATCGTGCTCGCCACCTTTATATCGTGTCTTTTCTCAATATCTTTGGAAATTTTCAGAGGTTCTCTCATGCTTTCCGGAACAGATAAAAGGGCCGCAAACCGCAGTCGCCCTGGATGACGGAAAAGTCGGCATAAGCATCAAAGCCTTCTACCCGCACCTTGCCCGTCCGTCCGGGCGTATCATAACGGCCCGGTGCCAGAAGCGGATCCCAGACCCGGACAGTATTTCCTTCGGCAGATACAAGCACGATATAGTGCCGGGAATTGGAAAAAACACCGATCCAGCCCTCCCGGTCACCGGAGGTGTTGCCGATGACCACACCCTGACCTGACTGCAAAAACGCAAACACCCGGTCAGGGTCCAGCGTGCTTTCACAGCAGAGACCCTTTTCTTTGGAAAAAGCCGGGGCGAAGATCCGCATATCCGTACCAAAGCCTTCCCGGGCACCGCAGCTTTTGGCAAGAACCGCACTTTCCTCCGGCGGAAACGCATCGCCTGTCAGATGCTCCACCACCATGGAGGCGCAGCATACACCGCAGCCGTTGTTGGCAAGATTGCCGTTAGGACTGGTGGGGGAAGGATAGGGGATATGTTCATAGTTGAGCTGATAGTAAAAATGCATAGCAGGAAACCGCCTTTCTTGCAGAGGGGAACCTCAAAAAATCCGTTCCCGGTATTAAAATTTGCGATTCAATTACGACAAAATGAAATCAGAGCGGCGAATCGGAATCCTGTGAGAATTGTGTATACACAAGGTATTCCTGTTCCCCGCCGACACGGACAACAGGGAGACGCTCCGCCGTCAGGGAATCCCCCTCACAGCACAGATGCAGGAGGCCTTCTGCTCCGGTGGTGATATCCTTCTCACCAAAGAATTTGACGGATGTACCGTCCGGCGAAACCCAAACGGTGGTATCACTGCAATATCCTCGGCCGTGATGGGCATCGGTAATTCGGATTCCCTCCGGCATGTCAATCTGAACCCAGCGATAGGGCTGCCCGCTGCTGCTGACGGTCCTGACGGTCATATCCCCTGCCGCACCGACGGTAATTTTGGCGTAATCATACTGTGCTGCGCGAAATAAGACGATACCGTTCATACACGCCGCCCACGGTTCTTTTTGTGCACAGGTACGGATAACCTCGGTTTCACGCATAAGCCGTGACGAGGAAACACCGCCGAAGGCCTGCAATCCCATCACCACACGGTTTCCCATCTGGACAGCGTTATGCGCAACCGTACATAGCCAACGCTCGTCCATTCCGAAGCTCATGGAATACGCCATGGGACAGATATAGTCGTATAATGCCGCGGCATCCCGGTAATCCTGCCCGTAATGCAGATCGGCAAATGCTTCATCATAGGCTCCCTCCGGCATGGTGGCGGCACTGATTATCAGATTCTCACGCATAGACCGCGCCGCCGCAATCACCGATGCCGCATAATCGCGGACCATTGATCTCCGATACCCGGCAATGAGTCTTGCATCCCGATCACCGTTTCTGTAGGCATTGAAGATGCTGCAGCCGTCCGCCTGCTGTCCGCGGTAACCGAAGGTTGTTTCCATCAACGCCCGAATCCGTCCGATATCGGCACCCATGGCTGTCAGCGCGTCCATATCCTCCTGACTCCATCCGTTCGTCAGATGATTGTACCGGATGTAATCAAAATGCAGTCCGTCGATATCATATGCCGCAAGCTCTGCCGCAATCTCCGCCATATGTGCCCGGTAACCGGGATCATACGGATTGATATGCGCATTGTCCCGTGCGTTGACATAATGCCACATGCCGGCATCAGGATGCGCAGCTTTGTATGCGGCATCCTCCAGATTGCATATCCATGCATGCAGACGAATGCCGTGCGTGTGTGCGGCGCAAATGGCTTCACCGAGGATATCTCTGTCATCGCGCAGAAGAAGATCGGTATGCTTTGTCCGCAAATACGCCAGTTTTCCGGCAGTTCCCTTGACCAAAAGATATACATCGGTAATTCCCATCTCCGCACAGCGTGACAGCACTTTATGGGCACCGTCAGAACCCGCATTGGCAATGGTATCGCTCCACATCCACTCTCCCGTGATACGAGCGGCGGTTGAATTTTGCTTCATGTCAGATTTTCTCCTCTCGAAATGGCTTTTGAGGATATTATACCATAAAATTTCAGATTTTGCAATCGAAACAAAAAAACCCGCTGAAATCAATTTGTATTTTTTTCTTATCTGTACAAAGAATCGTTTCTCAGTTCGGTACCACGGCAGTTGATGGATATCGTTGTTCAAATTATCTGTCTTTCCACATTTTCCACGATCAATCTCTTAATCTTTCGGTAATTTACAAATTGATCATGTTTTTCATGAAATTACCCCGCTGTTAATGCATGGTATATACATCAACAGCGGGGTTACCATATATGCGAATTCACAACAACATATTTATTTATCAAACTTACTGAAATAATCCCGTATCGAGCGAACTGTTTTACACCGTTTTGCAATCAAAAATTCACTTGCTGAAATAATCCTCGTTTGCATAGTCTGCATTTCACGGACAAAAAAGTCACAATCTTTTTCCTCTATTGCACCTAATTTCCATAAGCCTATTTTCGCTGCATATTCTGTCATATCAATAGCTGTTTTATACTCATCTATGATTTGCTCTGCATCATAACAATGCAGCTGCACCAAAGATAAACGATATTTTATTACCGTCAGATAATTCAATACATTGATGCAGTCCTCTATCTCAAAACCATTCGTATTACCATCATCCAATGACTGTATTAAAAATTTTTTGAGATGTGTAGTATTCCAAGCACGATTTGTTGGAGCAAGTTCACTGACTTGACCGGCATCATACATCACCTGCGCCATGGTTTCAGTCGTATCCTTGAAAACAACCCGATTTAAATAATGAAATACGGCACGCAGTGTGGGAGACATTTTTGCCATCTGATAAGAATCCGGTTCGGGAATATATTCCGGATGACTATCCATGCGTGTAATCATATAATCGTTACTGTCTGTACTCCATCCCATGGCTGCTCCATATGCAAATCCCAAATAGCTGGATGAATAGAATAACAGTCCTTCATCCATCCAATCGGTATTCAATAAGCCTGCCGCACCGAATTTCTTTCCCACAGCGGCACTGCGGGCAATATTCTGTACGGTATTGTAGCTCTTGCCCAACATGCCCATCCAAACACCATTGCCGGGACATACATAATAAGGAACATTCGCTTGTTGCAGACGTTCGCAGAAGCCCTCCCAAACATCCTGACGCTCATAGCCCCAATCCAAAAGAATGGCATCTTTCGGAAGTGTCTGTAGCTTTTCCAAGGGTGCATGAACCAACATTTCACCCCAGTACTGCATCACCTTTCCGCGTTCCTTGAGGGCCCCGTTCAGTTTGTTCATAAACTCAATAACAACACTGTCTCGACCGACTTTTTCACATCTCTCTTTATTTTTACCTTCCCCTAACTCATGTGGTTCGTCACAACCAGAGTTAAAGTATGCACTATCAAATACCTCAATCAGATCATCAAATACCCGGCAAGCATGATCTAAAGTTCTCGGATCACTTGGGTCAAAGGTATCTGCCCATTCTTTTTCCGGACATTCCGCAAGATCATGAAGCTCCGGTGTATGCAGCCAAGTAGCACAGTGTCCAAATACCTGTGTACATGGAACAAGATCAACAAATCGTTCAGCACTATACCGGGAGAGTTCTCTGATTTCTTCTGCAGTAAAGCAGCCAGGATTTCTCGCCAATGTAGGAAAACTCTTATATTCAAAAGATCCAGCATCCACATAAATCTGTAATTGATTGATCTTCATATCTGCCAGCAGATCAATCATATGCTTCAATTCCTCAATCGTAGGCGTGCGACCACCATTGCAATAAGTTAAACCACGCACATCGAAATCAGGATAATCATGCAAATAAAGATCAGGTAAGATTTCCCCACATTGCGTCTTGATCTGGTTCAGTGTGGTTTGTGCACGGAAGAAACCAATTTCAGTAGCTGCATGTAGCTCGATTTTTTTGTCCCCAATGATAATAATATACTCTTCTTTTGCCAAAGAGGAATTTATTTCCCTTAACACGACAGTAGATGCAGGTGTGATGTCTTCTCCGTATTTAAGTTCCTTCGGTATTGGGAAAATATCTAATTTTTTCATAAGATTTGATCTCCTATTATATAATAAATCAAAATATTCGGATGGAAACTGTTATGTGCCAGTAATCAGAAAACACGGCTCCACGCATATTTTTCCCCTGCCCGACACGCCACCACATAAATGCCATTTTCCCACGTACCGTTATCAGACAGGGAAAATCTCGGTTCTGATGTTGCAATGCGGTAGGTGCCGTCTTTGGATACCGTCATACAAAAGGATTCCAATTGACCGCCCTTCCATGTAAGATCACAGATCACGCCCCCGCGTCCGCGGATACCTGACAGACTGCCGTCGGGAATATCCTTCGGCAGTGCAGGCAATAAGCGTATCAGTCCCTGCATATCCTGATAGAACAGCTCCGAAATCGCGGCGGCAGATGCAATCTGTGCCTCGACCTGTACGACTTTCGTTCCAGAAAACCACGCAATACCACCATTTTTGCCGTCGTAATCGTTGGTGGTCAGCATCCCGTTGTCAAGCGCATGTATCTGCCAAAGCCGTTTGAGCATCGCATAAGCATCATCACCGCGTCCGAGCCGTGCAAGAATCTGCGCATCCCACGCATAGGAAAACGCGGTGGACATCCCGCCGCACAAAGATAAGCGTTTTTCAAGCAGACGCTCCCTGGCGGCGGTCAGCCCGGGATGCGAATCTTTGGAATAGTACGTTCCCGGACAGAACGCGGCGAGGGGAGAGCGGTGACGGTGACCGGGTTCACCCTCGGTATGCGGCTCTGTCCATTCCAGCAGAACGCCGTCGCAGATGACAGGTTCCGCAAGCTGTACAAGCACGGTGCGGCACAACTTTTCCGTTTCAGCATCTGCACAAAGCGATGCGGCAGAAGCAAAATTCTCATAGAACTCACGGATCAGTGTCAGATCAAAGGTCGACGGCGAGGACAGCCATTGACGGTGATTGCCGATCAGAAGACTCATCTCCGGTGAGGAACCGAACGGCAGGGTTAGGATACCGTCACTATTTGGCACCAGCATACTCCGATAGAATGTATCGATCTCACGCATCAGAACAAGAATCCGATCAAGCAGCTCCCGTCGCGGTTCATGTTCATAATACATCCAGAGAATCTGCACAAGCCATGCGCTGATGCCGAGCGCACCGAATCCGACATTGTCCGTCACGCCAAGCGTCCACGGATCGCAGCATCCGGCATAACAGGCACCCGCCGCACCGTACAGATCAGCGGCACAGTGCTGTGCCTGCGGCAGAAGACGCTCCATCCACAAAAGAAACGGCTCCATGAAATCCGCAAGTCCGAGAGACGGGCATGGCCAGTAACACATCTGCATGTTCAGATCAAGATGGTAGTCCGACTCCCATGCCGGGCGTGTATCGCGGTTCCAGAGTCCCTGCAGGTTGATCGGTGCTTTGTCATCGGCACACGGCATCCCTGCGGAAATCGCGATATACCGCGCCATATTGTATGCCTGCTCCATCGCGGATGCATCTCCATCGAGTGTCAGGCGGGTGCGGTTGAAGTACGCCGCAAACTGCGCGGTATGTGCGTCAACATTTTCCTGATAGGCAAGCGGCGCACATGCCATTGTCCGGCAATGGGCAAGCGGATCATCTGTGATTTTGTCTGTCGACACCGCCGTGACAATCCAGACCTCGTCACAGCTATCGATACAGACCGATGCGCCGCGTCCTGCCGAAACCCCGTCATTGCGGTCAAAGACATAGCCAAGCCCGAATTTCTTCGACGGAAGTGTTTCACCGTCGATGCCGTAGGTCTTTTTTCCGCCGGTCAGACGACCGCCGCGGTGAAAAATCTTTGTATAAGCGGCGAACGTCACGCCCTCCTCAAACAGACCTTCCGCATATACCGCGCCATATTCCGCGCCGCCGGTCACCGTACATTCGCAGTCCGGCATCCGTGACAGAGAGATTTTCCCCGTCAGATGCCCAGGACGGGAGGCGGTCAGATGCCATAGAAATACCTCGCCGCCCACAGGACAGAAACATTCTCTGCGATATTCGATCCCGCCTGCGGTGTAACAGACACGGCTGATCCCATGCTCCATATCCAGTGTCCGGGAATATTCCTTTACCGCCGATGCATCACCGTACATGGTCAGATACAGATCAAACGCCGGGACAAAGGGACTTATATATATTGCTTCTCCTGTCGCCGGAACCGTATGCAGAAGAACGGATTCCGCCTCCTGCCACTTTCCCGCTTCACAAAGTGTACGGATCTCATTGATATCTGCGGATGTTCCATAGGTCGGGTGATCGAGATACCGCCGCCAAAGCAGGTCATGATTGAGGGATGCAAGCTCTGAAAACGGCTCTCCCCAGACCATGGCGCCGATTCTGCCGTTTCCGAGCGGAAATCCTTCCGCCCATTCCAAAGCAGGCGTCGTGCGTGTCAGGATTGCTTCTTTATTCTTGTATTTCATCATTTCAGTGCCTCATACTGTCCGAGCTTCACATCGCCGAATACCTTCGGACCGTCGCTGCGGTCATAATCACGTTCGAGCGTCATACCGTCTGCATTGCTGACATAAAGCACCTGCCCGGGAACAGTTTCCATTTCATAAACCTCGGATTCGCGGCATCCGGAAAGCACAGCTCCATCCTCATCCGTTACGGTAAAATCACCATCGATGTTTTCTGCAGCAAGGGAGAGTCTGCCGCCGCGCCGTGATGTGATTTTTGCCGAGAAGCGGCCGCGGTCATATACTGCTTCCACCACAAATCCGCCCTGTGCATACAGGCGGAAGGCGTATGCCTTATCTCTCTGTACAGCACAGAACAGGCGCACCACACCGTCATAGCTCTGCAGGAGCATTTCATTGACAGCGGCGGAGAGGATGGGAAGCGTCTCATAGTCAAAATGGCGGAAGTTCCATGCGGGAACGTGTACCTTGCCCTCTCCCGTCGGGTCGTTCATTTCATACAGATCCCATCGACGGTTGAGATGACTGTGATCGGAGGGCGTGTAGTAACCGAAGCCCTGCGGCAGCTCCATCCATGTATTGATCGTGTTTTCAAGATCGGTGAAGAGAAGATCGGACATGCCCATGCGTGCCAGATAGATCGGCTCCATGCACCATCCCATGCAGACTCCATCCCGTGCATCCCGTCCGAGTGCATTGCCTTCAAACAGTGCCGGGTGGTGCAGACAACAGCTGTTGTAAACCGCGTCATACAGTTTTGTTCCGCGGTCGGCAAGTCCCAGCGTCCCTGACGGATAGACCGGTGCCATTTCAACATCCGGGAATCCGTAGTAGTCGTGCTCTGCGTTTCCGTGTGTTTTACGAATCCAGTTGTCTGTACCGTGATACCGTCCCGCATAGAGCACCTGATTGCCGCGGGATGCCGTTCCCTGTCCGATGCCGCGTGTGAATACGCCGTTTTCGTACTCATCGTCAAGCATATCCGTCATGCGGTACGGTGCCAGCTTTTCAAGCCGCTCTCTGTACGGTGCGGATGCATCGGCGGGCAGAACATCACACAGCGCACCGAACAGCGCACGGATGGCGGCATAGTCGGTGATGCTGTCGTCAAGCAAGGGAGAGCCCTCATATCCGGTTGTACCGAGCACGTGATAGTATCCGTCCTCGCCCGGCGTCAGCAGTTCCATGTAATACTGCGCACACGCACGCATCACAGGAAGTGCCTTGTCCTGCAAATAATCCCGGTCCCCGGAAAACAGATAATGTTTGTACAGCATCATGGCAATCTGCGGACCGCAGGTGCAATTGTCGCCGACACCGCGGTCACCGCGTCCGTGTCGGTCACAGACATCCCCATAAAACGCACCCTCGGAATTGCGGTATTCCCTTGCATAGGCTTTGGCACGCGGAAGCTGTTTGATGCGGAAATCAAAATAGGTATCAAGCAGCTCGGGATGTCCTGCCTCCTCCAGCGGGAAGCAGGCAAGCTGCATATTGTAGTGGAAGTAATGATTCCACGGCACAAAGTCGTGATAGAAGTTCCACAGCCCGTTGCAGAAATGCGCAGGATATTTGCCCTTCATCTGGGAATTGGCGTAATAGAGATTCAGATACCATAAGTTTTCCAGATAGTCAAACGGCAGGGATACATACGATTTTGACCAGAATTCAGCCCAGCGGCGGCTATGCTCGGCATACAGCGCATCATATCCGTGTGCGGCGGCATCGGTGACAAGCCGGTCTGCTTCCGCCACTGCATCCTCCATACATCCGGCTGCGGCGATTGTCATGTAGAAGGTGATTTGATGGTGCTTTTCGGCATCATAAACCGCACGTGCGGTATGACTGCCGGCGGCAGACATTGCAGGCAGCGCCCTGCTGACAGGCAGAAGTGCGGCACAGAACGACGTTCCGTTCAGCTCCTGTCTGATATGCAGAATCCCGTTTTCCGTGTCAGCAGAAGTGCCGTCCAGACCGAATTCCGTTCCTGCACGGAAGTGCGAATACCAGAACCACTGCGTTCTGCTGCCAAAGCGCTGCAGTGCTGCGGTGAGCGGCATCTCCTCGGAAAATGCAAGGTCGAGGGAGATGACCGCCACAGAAGATGCCTCCGACACAAATGCGGTCAGCGCGGTTTTGGCAAACGGCGTATCGGTACAAAGGACAGCCGTACCGTCATAGAGGGAAATGCGTCCCTCATAACGGTTCTGGAACAGCATTTCAAACACAGGTGCGCCGAAATCCAGCGTCAGACGCGCACCGTGACGGCACACGGTCAGGTTTTCGGTTTCCATGGTGCAGAACGTGTCGTCGGGGCTGCGGGTATCGTCCCACAGATCGGTTTTGTTGATGTGGATATGCAGACGGTCTGCCTCGGTATAAAGCAGACAGCCGAGGTCGCCGTTGCCGATGGGAAGACCGTACAGCGGATCGTGCGTCGGTGCGCGGAACACCACATCGTGATGGGAAAGGATCGCGGGAAAATCGGGATTCGTGTGCCCGGATGTCGGATCAAAGGTCAGCTTCATACAGATAATATCACTCCTTCAAAGGCACGGATGCATTCAACGGTGAAAATGCGGTAGGTGCCGCCGAAATGGGTTTCGATTCGGTCAGCGGTCAGGGTAAGCGGTTCCCCGGTCATCGGATACAGCACGGCAGAATCGCGGTCGCAGCGAATCGCAGCAGACAAGGATTGGAGATCGTCGTTGGACGTGTTGAACAGCGTCACACAGGTACGATCCCCGTCCCCCAGCGTGATATTGCGCACACGGTGATAGGATTCTATGTACGCAGGCAGAGTGCCGTGCGACAGCCACAGGAAAATCTGCTTTAGCTGCACGGTTTTCTGCATGTCGGACAGCCAGTCATGCGGATAGTAACCGGAAACGCAGACTCTGCCGCCAAGACGGTTTTCAAAGATACCGCAGGTACAGTCACACAACACGCGGGCATGGTAGTCGATCAGGCGGGACAGCGTCTGACAGTTCTCCGACAGCGGCACAAGTGCAAAGCTGTCACCGCCGTGGAACGCCTGACGGCAGTTGCGGATACCGCCGACAATTCCTTTGTTGAGCGGATGGTCGGTATACTGCTCGCGTGCGTCCACGGGGATTTGCTTGCCCGCCGTGAATCCGAGCAGATCACCGAAGCCGCGGGCGTGCAGATAGCCCAGTGCCGAAACATTGAGATAGACACCGCCCGACAGCAGACGGGTGATTTCTTCATCGCTCATGACTGCCGCCGCCTGTCCGGTCAGCATCGTCACGGGTGCAAAATCGGGATGATACGCCTCAGGCAGACCGAAGAGGAACAGCTCGCGGGCATAGGAAGCAAATCCGCCGCCTCCGCCACCAAGCACACCGCCGGGACATGCCGCCTGAGAGTACGGACGCCAACCGGTGTGGATGCCCATCGGGGTGAGGTCGGAAAGCTGTTCCTGCATGATCTTGTAAAAGTCCGTCAGTTTTTCGATTGCACGCAGATGCGGAACAACGGTATCAAGGGATTCCATCGTTTCCGACGGCAGGATATTGAATGCGGCACCGCTGCATCCGACGGTCATGCTCATCGCCGCCTCCAGAGCCGTTGAGCGCGGTGTTTTCTTGAGCAGCTGATAGGGGAAATTCTCAATTTCCGACTGGATGACAGTCACATAATCGGGCAGATACGCATTCTGCCGTCCGAGCTGTTCCATCTTTTCGACGATGCTCTCAAAGTTGATATCCTCGTATGCGCCGCCGCCCGGACGCCACATGATCGTATGTGTTCCGCCTGCGGACAGTGCTTCTGCATACCGCGCAAACTGATAGCCCTCAAAATACCGCTCACCTGTCATGAAACCGAGTCTGATGTCCGGGTCGATGGCATAGACCGTTTCGGCGATGGCGGTGAACAGATCGCAGATGGCATCGCTCTGATGGTCAAGCCACTGCATACCGAGTACGGGATTGTTCTCGGACAGCGCCGCGCGGAGTGTTTCGCGGGTGTAGGAATACCCATGCTTTTCGTTGAAGACGGCAATGCAGTGATCGCAGAAGCAGCCGTTTCCGCTGTCCATATGACCGTAGCGGACATCGTCGTCAATCCAGATGAAGTCCGGATGGGTATGCGCCATTTTCCGATAGCACGGTACGACGTACTCCCGCACAAAGTCGGGATTGCGCATACAGTAGCTGCCGCGGCAGACCGCACCGTCAATACCGGTCATGAATGTATACCTGTCACCGAGACCCGCATCGAGGTCCTCGCAGTGATGTCCGATGGTGGTCAGATGGTTGATACCGGCGGAAAAGCCCGCTTCGCGGAGTGCCGGAAGTCTTGACCCTATGATATCGATCCGGCGGGAAAATTCCTCAAACCGGAGCGGTGCGTGGGTTGCGGTCGTGAACAGTGCTACATCGGTGATGCCGCCGCGGTATTCGGAAAGCAGTTTGATCAGATGTTCAAAGCGGTCGTCACAGAGCCAGTTTTCGTAGGCAACGCGGATGGAGTGAAGATGGCTTTCTGCAATCATAATGGACCTCCGGTGTTATCCCATGTTCTCAATCTGTTCAATCGAATCTGCAATCCTCTTGTTGATGCTCTTTGCATTTCTTTCCAGCATGGATGCAATCTGCGGTTCGGTTTTCATCGTAATATCCATCCAGATATTGTATACACCCCAGTCAAAAACAATGGAGGTATCAAAGGATTTGGTTGCGAAAATAAGCCGCAGCATATCCGCGGAATCGTTGTCACGCGTGGATTTTGTCATAACATTCTTTTCAATAACAGCTTCTGTTACCGTTTCAGGGGAGAAATAACCGAGCGTATCCAGTACATAGCCAACTTTTTCATGATTCGTACAGGTTGCGGGAACAGAAACCGAGGATGCCCAATGCTGACTGATCATGTTGTGATAATTTTCCTGTGATATGTCGTACTTGGGAAATGGAAGAACCCCAAAGTCATCCGTCATGCTCTGACGATAGCTGACAACTGAACCAACCAGCATCTGTGTCATAAGTGCCTGACCGTTGGGAAATAAAAGATCACCCTTTTCATATCCAAGTTTCCGTTCTTCAACAATAACACTATCATTGTTCAACATCAATTCTGCATAATGTGTTGCTTTGTCAATGAGGGAAGCACTGTTATTCAGTATATACCCATCGGAACCATCGGAAATCGTCATTTCCTCCTCAAAAGCAATCATCATTGAGGACATCATACCGGCATTGCATACATATCCGTAAAAATCATATTCATCCATTTTGGAGTCACCATTGACATCTTGCGCAGCATCGTTGACGATTTCATAGAAAGCATCAAATGTCCATTTTCCCTCTCTGACAAGATCATATGGCTCTGCAATATCATTGGTTGCAAACAGCTTCTTATTAAATGCCATACAAGTAATGCTGTAATCGTCATAATAATTGACAGCACCGGAAGCAATACACTGCTTGCCGCCAACGGTCATTGAAGTATTGACCTGTCCATCCCACCAAGGATTTGTCAAATCGAGTGTTTCAATGGTGTTCAGATCAAGCAGATAACCGTTCGGAACTGCCTGTGACAGTACAGACAGTCTGCCTATGATGGCTTCAAACGAACTGTCACCGGAGCTTACACTTTTGGAAATCGTCTCACCCAGCACATCCCATGCAACCGATTCGCTGACGATTTTGATGTTCAATGCTTCCTCGGCAAGACGGGTTCTTTCATAAACGGCTTCTGCAATGATATCGCCGGTTTCGATGTCTTCCAGCTGATAGGTGACTTCGTTTTCTCCGGCATTGAAGGAAACCGCCTGTCCGTCCAAAATGGAATATTCCTCCCCGCCGTAATCAATGCCCTCCGGCAAAAATTCGAGAATGTCCTCCGCGGTGGTCTCCGGCGCCTGGGTCGCGTCGGTATTCTGCTCTGTCTGGGACATTGTTCCGCCGTCCGTGCAGGCAGAGAGAACCAGGGATAGTAGGATACAGGATAACATGCAAGTCTTTTTCATCGTGGTATTCCTTTCCGTTTTGTTTTTTTCTTTTATTATAGCACGGAACACCTTTTTGGGGCAACAGCAAACATTTGCACATCATCCTGTATTTTTGCACGATTTCCCGATTTTCTCTTGCAATTGAAAAAAGTGTATGATATACTATAAAAAAACAACCAATCGAGGTATTTTATGAAGCTGTTTCAGTCGCAGACCACCTGCATGTACGGGTATCCGCTCTATGTCAGCGGCGGAGGATTGTCATATCCGAGCCTTACATATCCAAACGGCGGCGGATACTGCTATCACGATTTTATCGAAATCGAATTTTTTACCTGCGGCAGCGGCATCCACCATCTCAACAGCATTCCCTACCGGGTGCGCGGCGGCTATTTTTATCTGCTGATGCCCGGGGACTATCATTACTACAGCCTTGACGAATCGGAGCAGTTTCAGCTTTACAACATCAAGCTGGATGTGGGCTGTCCTCGCCGTGAAATCATGGAGCTGCTGACTGCATATTCCCGCCCGTATGCCGTATATCTGGAGGGCGAGGAATACGAAACGACACTGCATGAGGTAGAGCTGCTCAATGATTACTGGCGGTCACGGGAACAGAACGGTGCATATCCCGCAGATGCCATGGCACAGAACATCGCCGAGCGGATCATACTCCTGCTCATCCGCAACCTCGGTCAACCGGAGCGATCGGTTGTGTCCTCTGTCCCACCGAAAATCCGCAATATCACCGCATACATTGATCAGCATTATAAAGAGCCGATCACGGTCGCCGAAATGGCGGAAATGACCGGCCTGACTCCGCACTACTTCAGCGATTATTTCAAAAAGCAGTTCGGCATCGGTTTCTGTGATTATGTCAACCGTGTGCGGCTGTTCCGCGCGATTGCGCTGTTCGATACAACCGATCTGTCCGTTAAAGAGATTTCCGCTGCCGTCGGTTTTCACTCGCAGGCTTATTTTTCACGGATGTTTACAAAACAGTTTGAGATTTCACCAAGCGAATATCGGAAAAGCAAGTAAGATCCTGAGCAATTCGTGACTTATTTTTTGTTTAGTACATCTGCGTAAATACTCTTGCCTTCCGCGTTGGATTCTTTGGCTTTGACTGAATGAGGGATTTCCGTATGGAAGACATTCAAGGTGTTTCCGTAAGTATCTCTGCGTAATCCAGAAATCTCTTTTGCAAAATTCGTTTTGCTGTCTACCATGGTCAGCAATATACCATCGATCTGTAATCCGGGATTGATCTGCTTCCGCACCTTTTTCACAGTCTGGAGAAGCTGCTCCAAACCTTTTGCCGGCAAGTATTCCGCTTGTACAGGAATCAGAACCCGATCGTACTGCTTCTAATGGATTCGCTAAGTTCAAATTCATCCTTAAATGGTTGAATCGTCAGATTCAAGATGGTCTGTGTCGTCAAATATCGTCAAGACTTTCAATAGAAATCCTGCGAATAATTTGTTAATTGAATATTTAGCAAAACTTTCCTTGCAAGACAAAAAAGACAACCGAAAATTGAATGCCCAAGGACTGTGTTATAACCGCATATTTCAGGATATATGAGATTTATAATGAATCTCTTGATTTCCTTTTCCTTCCATGTTATAATAGTAGCAGTAAGTATTGCAGAGGTGATCTTATGTCTATCTCATGGGGCGGCTTTATAGACCGTTATCCCGAATGGTCGGAGAGTACCCTCCGTACACGCATTTCCGAGCTTGACGAAATCGGTTCCGGTGACGAGGTGGTTGATGTCATTCTTGATTTCCCTACAGAGCAGCTCAAAGGACAGCTCATCCGCCGTGCAATCCGTCATAAGGTCATCTTTTCACACGATGATTTTGAAAATCTGGACGGCGAATTGTCCGATGCGGACTATCGGGCATTGGCTGCCTATACCGGTTTCGACGCTGACTGTCCGCACATTGACGATAACAATCTGACTTGGGATGATTTTTATAACAATTTCAGTGAATGGTCATCCCGGGATGTTATGCGCAGGATCGCTATTCTGACAGAACTCGGTCCTGCAGATGAGATCGTCGAAGCACTTCTCGGAATGCCGGATTCAGACTGCGAAAATGCTCTGTATCAGAAGGCGGTCAGGAGCGGTGTTCGGTTTACCCGCGAACAGCGTATAGAACTCGATTGGCTGACAGGCGAATATGAGGACGATGACACAGATACTCCCCCCGAGGAACAATCAAAGCCGAATCGCATCGGATTCTTCGGCGCGTTGGCAGCACTGTTTTCCGTTTTTCCAAGAGAAGAAAAGCATCCGCATGATAACGGAAGATGTGACGGAAACTGCGATACATGTCCCGCACATTTCGGGTATCGCTACGGTCGCTGGTATTACGGTCACGGACATCAGTGGGGTTGTGAGTACGGCGGAAACGGCGGTGCATCCGGAAAAAGCAATCGGGATTAATCTGCAGCTGCAAAAATTCCAAACATATCAATCAATAGAAAACGAGCATACCGAAAGGACATTCATATGAAAGAAATCAACATCGTTCTGCATGAGCCGGAAATCCCGCAGAATACCGGCAATATCGCGCGTACCTGTGCCGCCACCGGCGCCGCTCTGCACATTATCAAACCAATGGGTTTTACGATCGACGACCGAAAGCTCAAACGTGCAGGACTTGACTACTGGCATCAGCTCGATATTACTTATTACGAAAACCTGGAGGATTTCTTTCACAGAAATCCCGGATGCAATTTCTACTGCTTCTCCACGAAAGCGCCGCGATGCTATACGGACGTTGTTTATGAAACTCCCGTATTCCTCTTTTTCGGCAAAGAGACCCGCGGTCTTCCTGAGGATTTTCTCCGTAAAAATCTGGATCGCTGTGTGCGTATTCCGATGCGCGAACACTTGCGCAGCCTCAATCTTTCCAACTCCGCCGCCATCGGCGTTTATGAAGTCCTGCGTCAGTCCGGATTCCGCGGTCAGCAGGAAGAAAGCGATTATCTCTCCGAATCATGAAAATAGGTTCTTCTTATCTCTTCACAAAAACAGAGAAAGAAGAACCTTTTTCGTTGACACAGTCAGTTTGCAGTAAAGTATCATCGGATGAAATTTGTGAAGTTTCCCTGCTCATCCTCCGGCATGGATCGCTTTATCGACACCGCCGCCGGGAATCAAATCCTCATTAACGGGGTGACAATGGCATCTGTTTTCGGTTTCGTGATATCCTATCGGATGCTCTGAATTAGCAATTATGTCACCGCTGATTGTCTTTTGGCATATTGTATTCAAGCACCCTGTTTCTGCTGATGATTACATGCAGTGAATATATTCCGCCTGTGCTTCATCATATTTTGGTGTCGGAATGATGCCGAATTCATCAG
>JAFTLK010000338.1 GCA_017455975.1 Clostridia bacterium
ATCGGGGGAGGCATCAAGGTTGCTGTCGCACATCCGGACAAGCGCCATTTCGACGGTGATCCGTGCGGGTGCGGCGTTTCTCTGCAGAACAGAGGCGACCTCATCGAGAATGCGTGTGTGGTACAGAATGGTCGGCATGGACATCCGGCGCGCAAGTTCTCTGGGATACATCTGCTGTTTATCGGGAAGATCAAGCAGAGGTGCGGGATCGGGCACGGATTTGATGACCAGCATATCGCGGTAGAAAGAAATGAGCGATTGCCAGAACACGCCGATGTCGCGAGCCTGACGGTAGATGGTGTCCACATGGGAGAAGATCGCATCAAGATTGCGCTCGTAAATAGCCTTGACTACAGCGGCGGTCTCCTCAATCGGAGACGTACCGAGCAGGGAAGCTGCATCGCGGGCGGAGATCGGCTCACCGTCCGTCGGTGCGGTACCGGCACACAGCTCCAGCATACCGATGGCATCGCGCATACCGCCCATGGCGAGCTTTGCGATCAGATACAGCGCATCCTCGTCAATGGCAATGCCCTCGCTGTCTGCAATGAGACGCAGGCGCGAGACGATCACGGACGATTCGATGCGGCGGAAATCGTAACGCTGACAGCGGGACAGAATGGTTGCCGGAATCTTATGCATTTCCGTCGTTGCGAGGATGAACACGATATGCTCCGGCGGCTCCTCCAGCGTTTTCAGAAGTGCATTGAAGGCGGAGGTGGACAGCATGTGCACCTCGTCGATGATGAACACGCGCTTTTTACATTCGGAGGGAGCGTATGCCACGTCCTCGCGGATGTCGCGGATGTTATCGACACCGTTGTTGGAGGCGGCGTCCATTTCAATGACATCGGTGATGGCACCCGACAGAATGCCGCGGCATGCATCACAGACGCCGCAGGGGTTTCCGCGATCGGGATTCTCGCAGTTGAGTGCGCGCGCCAGCAGCTTGGCACACGTGGTCTTGCCTGTTCCGCGCGAACCGCAGAACAGATAAGCATGCGAGGTTTTTCCGCTCTCCACCTGATGGCGGAGGATGGAGGTAACATGCTCCTGACCGGATACATCGTCAAACGTCAGAGGACGCCACTTACGGTACAATGTCTGATGCATGAATTTCCTCCTGTTCATTGCGAAAAAAGCAAGATGCAAAATAAGACCATACACCCAAAACTCGATTTTGTCTCATGCGCGTCAATACAGAGCCTTCCTCGGAGCAGGCACCCTTGCAACACACCGGAACTTCTGCTTAATGCTGCTTGGTTCCCCACCTGACATGGTTCACAGCATCCGATTGCGCAAGACCCACTCGTCATCGAAAGTCAGACTGTAAAGCGGACCACACGAGCCAAAACCTTATAAAAGGAAACCACCCCTGCTGTAGCGGATTGCAGGTACAAGGCACCGCTGACGCCCCGGCTGGTATGGCCTTATTTCATATCTTGCTTTACAAAATATTCGTCAAACGCCGTCATCGCGGGATTTGACACAATATATTATACCAGAAGTTTTTGATTTTTGCAAGAGGTAATGCATACTTTTTTATAAAATTCACATCCCGGAAACAATTATTTGCAAAAAACTCTTTCAAAATCTGCCGGAATATGGTATAATGATAAAAGAATTGCCGGGAATACCGTCTGTCTGACGCTTTCAGCCCGGAATCCCGATGGAGGTGTGAAATGGAATTTCTGACGGATCATCCGTATCAAACAACTACGCCCGAGGAAAGCGAGGCGGTCGGCGCGGCATTTGCGTCGTACCTGCTTGCACGTGAGCCGCACGGTGCGTTTGTCGCCATGTACGGGGACCTCGGTGCAGGAAAGACCGCGTTTGTGCGCGGTGCGGCGAGAGCGATCGCACCGGATGCGTATGTACAGAGCCCGACCTATACGGTCGTGAACGAATATCACGGAAAAAACGGACTTCTGTTCCATTTTGATATGTACCGTATTGACGATGAGGATTCGCTTGATTCCATCGGCTATTGGGATTATCTTGAGCGCGGCGGATACTGCTTTGTCGAATGGAGCGAGAAAATCCCGTTTGCACTGCCCGAGACGTATTACCGTCTGGAGATCCGCAAGCATCCGGACGATGAGAATGCAAGAACAATTACGATCACAAAGGTGAGATTATGAAAATATTAGCCATTGATACAACGGCCGTTACTGCAGCAGCGGCACTGGTCGAGGACGGACAGATCCTCGGTACCTACCAGCAGAACGGTACGCTGACCCATTCCGAGACCATGCTGAACATGGTCGAAAACCTGCTTGCCAACGCAAAGGTCACACCCGATGATATCGGCATGCTTGCTGTGTCGGCGGGCCCCGGTTCATTTACTGGTGTCCGCATCGGTGTATCGATCATCAAGGGACTTGCCTTCGGGAAAAACATTCCGTGCGTTCCCGTTTCCACGCTCGATGCGCTGTCGGAAAATCTGCGCCCGATGGCAGAAGCACTCGGCCGTGATTTTTATGTCTGCCCCGTCATGGATGCGCGCCGCTCACAGGTGTACACCGCGCTGTTCCTCTATGATACGGATGCAGACGGGAATATTACCAAGACCCGCATCTGGGAGGATGATATGCTGTCGGCGGCGGAGCTGTCGGCGCGACTGGAGACGCTGGAGCTTCCCGTGCTGTTTGTCGGCGAGGGATGCCGTGTAACGGAGCGTGAGATCCACCTGCCGCACTGCAAGGAATCCCCCGTGCTGCTCCGGTATCAGAACGGTGTATCGGTCGCGGCGGCGGCACTTGCGGTATATGAAGGCGCGGAAGACAAGTCAGTCTTTACCGATCTTGCGCTGAAGCCGACCTATCTGCGTCCGTCGCAGGCCGAACGCGAACGCGCCGAAAAACAGAACGGATAAGAGGTACATAGCGTGAAAAATCAATTTTTCACGCGGGTTTTGAGGCTTTCGATGTTTTACTACATCGATTTTGCTTCGCAAAACCAGCCCCAGAATTCCCGAATTTCGGGACGAAATTCCAGAAAGGGAGGCTTTCGACAAGCGAAA
>JAFTLK010000339.1 GCA_017455975.1 Clostridia bacterium
CCCGGCGTGCACAACGTCATCAACGCATTCTGGTACGGGATGCTGTGCGACATGAATGAAATCCGTGTCCTGCTCGGAGAAGAACCGGACAATGCCGATGCCGCACGTACCGCTGACGCCTTTGTCCGCACGTTCTACGACCCCGGGCAGCACCTGTTCACCGATGCGGAAAATACCCGCCATACCGCATCCCATTCCAACTTCATGCCGCTGTACTTCGGGCTCGATCAGAAGACCGACGATCCTGCCGCGCGGGATGCGATCATCGATCTGATTCTCGACCGCGGCTACTGCATGGGCGTTTATATGTCCTACTTTATGCTGACCGCACTCTGCCGTGCCGGACGGCGCGATCTGGCGCTCGATGTGATGAAGTCTCCCGACGGCTGGTGCAATATGCTTGCCGAGGGTGCGACAACGCTGTATGAGGCATGGGGCAAAGACCAGAAATGGAACACCAGCCTCTGCCATCCGTGGGCGGCAGCACCGATTCTGATTCTTGCCGACCAACAATAACGAAAGGAATTTTTGAATATGAATACTCCCGTTTTATATCCGATGCAGTTATCTCCCGTCTGCCGCTCGACCATCTGGGGCGGCAACCGCATGCGCGACTGCTTCGGCTTCCAGACCAAGCTGGACAACATTGCCGAAGCATGGATGATGTCCGCACGCGACGACAATCCCGGCTTCATCATCAGCGGCGAATACATGGCAAAGCGTCTTGACAAACTCCTTGAGGAATACCCCGAGCTGCTTGCCCGCGGCAACACCGATCCCGCGTGTCCCCTGCTTATCAAGTTCATCGACGCGCGCGACAAGCTGTCCATTCAGGTGCATCCCGACGATGCCTATGCGCAGGCGGCAGGCTGTGCCGATCCGCGCGGCAAGACCGAGATGTGGATCGTATTGGAGGCTGCTATGGGTGCGGAGCTGATCTTCGGCACCAACCGCGACTTCACACAGGACGAGCTTCGTTCTGCGATTGAGAACGGCACGCTGGAGGATCTGATGAACTATGTCCCCGTCAAGGCGGGTGACGTGTTCTTCATTCCCGCAGGTCTGATTCACGCCATCGGCTCCGGTATTCTGCTCGCGGAAATCCAGCAGAACTGCGACACAACCTATCGCGTCTATGACTACAACCGCCGTCAGTCCGACGGTTCTCTGCGCGCCCTGCACATCGACGATGCAGTTGCCTGCTCCCGTCACTTCACCGAAGAAGAAGTGGAAGCTATGCAGTATGTAAACGGCAACAAGGACGCCCACTGTCTTGCAGACTCCAAGTACTTCCACGTCGAGCAGCACACCGTCCGTGCGGCCGAGACCTTCTCGGTCGGTGATGACAGCTTTGTCTCCGTCCTCGTCACAAACGGCGAGGGTGTGCTCTCGTATCAGGGTGAGGACTACGCGCTGTCCGCAGGTGTCTCCTATTTCCTGCCCGCAGGCATGGGAGAGTATACTGTGAAGGGCGTTGGCGGCTCCGTCGGAATTCTTCTTTCGCGCACATAAAATCCATAAAAAACGGCTGTTGCATTTGATAAATCATTGAACAAATGATAACTCCCTCAGTCAAAAAAAGACGTTGAAGCGTCTTTTTTTGACAGCTCCCTCGGGGAGGGAGCCTAAATTAAGCCTCCCTCTGGTTGAGGGAGGTGGCTCACCTGCGGTGAGCCGGAGGGAGTTTTTGACACATTGATCTAAATGCAACAACCCGTTTGTATATTTCGAAACTTATCCTTCGACGTTAGCCAGTGCTTCCACCGTATCGGCAATGCCGGATTCGATCTTTGCCGCGCGCTTTTCCACTACGGAAACGATATCCGTCTTGCCTTTGAACAGCTGTCCGCGGATCGTTGTCATAGCGGTGCCCCAGCCGTAAACTGCGGTCAGGTCAACCGTACCGTTGGCAAAGATGATATCAAGCATCTTCTGTCCTTCCTCGTCCTGAATGTACTTGAAGTCCAGCGTCTCGTTGAAGTAAGTCTCACGGACCGTTTCATGAGAATACGCCGCCAGATATTCACAGATCACTCCGGTCCGTTCCGGATCGGAATTGGTCTTCGGGATGCCCATAGAACCGGCACCGTGATAGATATAGGAACGGTATTCCTTCTGCGCTTCGTCATACTTGGGCATCGGAACGACACCGATTTCATAATCGACATCGCGCATCTTCTTGACGGAACCGAGCGGCTCGATGTAGAACAGTACCTTGCCCTCCTGCATCATGACATGGAGAACCTCCGAGCCGTTCTCGGACTTGAAGCCGGCGGCATTGGCGACATTGTTGGTCTTATCGGCAAATGCGGATGCAACCAGCTTATCGTATACATTGATGAAATGCTCATCAAGACCCTCCCAGACCGGGATGTTGTCCTTGTTCTTGGTCAGCACATCCGCACCGGCGGAAACGAGCAGACCGTTGACATTGTGCTCCCAGACACCGATCGGATACTGGTCGGCAACCGTCCACTTGCCGTCGCCGTCCACATCCTGCTTTGCCGCCATCATCATGGTCATCATGGCATCGAGCGTCCATTTGCCGTCGTTTACCAGCTGATATGGGTCATCAAGGTCGAGATTGTTCAGAATCTGCTTGTTGAAGACGATCGGGAAGAAGCACTCATAGTACATCAGGTGCAGATCACCGAATGCCGCATAGATGGATTCGCCGATGGATGCGGATTCAATGGCGTTTTTGTTCCACCAGACATTGTCAAAATTGAAGGAATCAATGTCGGTATAGTCGAGCAGATAGCCGTTGAGCGCCTGCCCGAGTACGAAATGCAGCTCGTTGAAGTAGATATCGTAAGCATCTTCACCTGCGGGAACGGCGGTGTTGATCGCCTTCTGGTTGTCCTCCCAGCCCATATCGGTGATAACAAGCTTGATATTAAGTGCTTCCTCGACCTTGGCATTGCGTTCAAAGATGACGTCGTCCAGAGCCTCGCCCGTCTGTCCCTCCAGACCGAAATTGGTATATGCAAAGTTGGAGGTGTTGTTGAGGACACGGAATTCGTATCCGCCGTAATCTTCTTTGGGCAGATCGTCATAAATGGTCGGTGCTGCGGTCACTGCCTCCGTAACGGCAGGCGCAGTGCCGGTATCCTTTGTCTCGGGAGATGCGGCATCGCCGCAGGAAGCAAGTGCCGAAATGAGCAGTGCTGCTGCAATGGATGCGGAAATGCGGTGTTTCATTTGTGTCACGATCCTTTCCTGTTCTTTATTATGAAATAAGACCGCTGCATGGCATGCCGCGGTCTTTGTTTTCTGAATTTATGCCTTCTGTGCTTCGAGGTACGCAATGACATCGCCGACGGTGACGAACTTTCTGTAGTCATCTTCGTCAATCTCAATGTTGTACTTGGATTCACAGGTGAAAACCAGATCGGCCAGTTCCAGAGAATTGATGCCGAGATCGGCAACCAGCTCTGCTTCCGGCGTAATATCGTCCTCATCAATATTCATCTGCTCGACGAGCAGCGCTTTGAATTCTTCAAACATAATGTTCGGATCCTTTCTGTCTTTTATGGTTCAAATCATGGTATTGCCACTTATACATGATATATAATACCGATTTTTACACGGTTTGTCAATGCGTTTTCATGAATTGTAACATTTAATTCAATTTTTATTCATATTTCAGATGGCTCATGCATCTCCACCGCCCTGTAAAGCCCCGCCTCCAACCGATTTTGACGCGCGCTGTTCATAAAAATGATAAATTTTTTTATTTTTTCCACAAAAAGACTATACAGAACAGAAAATTTATGGTATACTATATAGTAGGAGTAAATCCCAGAATATTAGATTCAGAAAGGAAGGACAACCATTATGAAAATGCGTGTTATCTGCTACTCGAAGAAGAAGAAGATGGAGGGTTTCTGCGAAGCCATCGCAAACGCACAGGGCTGCAAGTGGGATAAGCTGCCGCTGGCATATCCGTGCGACAAAGAACGTCTGACCATTTTCGTCGCTTCCGTACCGCATGAAGACCTGCGCCGTATGGTTCCCGAAATGACCAAGGAAAGAAGCGCAAACGTTGCATTCCTGATCGACGGCCCCGAAGGCTCTGCAAAGGAATACATCGATGCTGCAAAGGCTGCAGGCACCAATGTCATTGACAATGTTCACTATGTCAAGTGCGGCAAGATCCCGTTCCTCGGCAAGGTGACCGACGAAGAAAAGGCTGCTGCTGTCAAGTGGGCAGAAGATATCATCGCCGCAATGAAGTAATCCGGCGGCACGCCAATCGGGAATACACAAAGCACGGGGCTGTGGCACAACAGTGGCCTCCCCCGTGTTTTCCGGCTTGCTTTCCCGGCAGGCCGGCATTTTGTGTCATCCCGGAATGAAAGGAACTTTCCGGACATGAAAACCATCATTGGTATTGACATCGGCGGATCCACCACGAAGATCGTCGGATTTTCCGAGGATATGACGCTGATCGAACCGATATCTGTCCGCGCGACCGATCCGCTGACCTCCGTGTACGGTGCGTTCGGGAAATTTTTATCCACAAACGCACTGGAGCTGAACGATGTGGAACAGGTTATGATCACCGGCGTCGGTTCGTCCTACATTGACAAACCGCTGTACGGCAGACCCTGCTCCCATGTCGGCGAATTCCAGTGTGTCGGTTACGGCGGCATTTATCTGTCGGGTCTCAAGGAAGCCATCATTGTTTCCATGGGCACCGGCACCTCCATTTCTCATTGTACCTATCCCAACAATGCCATGCATCCGACGGTAACTTACCTCGGCGGCACGGGCGTGGGCGGCGGTACACTGGTCGGTCTGTCAAAGAAAATGCTGAATATGGATTCCATTGAGCATATTGTTGCGCTGGCACAGGACGGTTCTCTGGAAAACATCGATCTGCAGATCAAGGACATGACCACAAAAGAAATTCTGGCCGGCAACATGACCGCAGCCAACTTCGGCAAGGTCAGCGACGTCGCAAGCAAAGCAGATCTCGCGCTCGGCATTATCAATCTGGTATACGAAACAACGGCAATGATGAGTATTTTTGCCGGACGCTCGTACCGCCTGAAGGATATTGTCCTCACCGGCAATCTGACAGTTCTTCCGCAGGCACAGCCGACCTTTGACAATCTGTCCCGCATGTTTGATGTAAATTTCTGCATTCCCAGACATTCCCGGTATGCAACGGTCATCGGTGCGGCACTGTCGTATTTTGATATGATCGGAGAATTGTCATAATATGAATGAAGTTTTACAGAACAAATCGCTTTATATCTTCGATATGGACGGTACGATCTATCTTGGCGGCCGCGTATTCCCCTTTGCCGTCGATTTCATCCGCCGTCTGCGTGCCGCAGGCAAGCGGGTGCTGTTCTTCACGAACAACGCCTCCCACTCCGGTGATTTCTATCTGGAAAAGCTGACACGGCTGGGCTTTGAGCCCTCACCCGACGAGATCCTGTCCGCAGGAGATGTCACGATCGCATTTCTGAAGCTGCACAGACCCGGCAAAAGTGTATATCTGATGGGAACGCCGCAGCTGGAATCCATGTTCCGTGCGGCAGGCATCGATCTTCTGCCAAACAGTGCAGAGAACGCCGATGTCGTCGTCACCAGCTTTGACACGACCCTGACATATGAGAAGCTCGATGCCGCATGCAGACTCATCCGCGGCGGTGCCGAATATCTCTGTACACATCCCGACTTCAACTGTCCGACCGAAACTGGTTTTATTCCCGACTCCGGCGCCATTGCGGCGTGTGTCACAGCCTCCACCGGTGTTGAACCGCGCTATTTCGGCAAGCCGTATGAGGATACCGTTTCGATGATCTGTGAGGTTACGGGCTGCACAAAGGAGCAGATGTGCATTTTCGGTGACAGACTGTACACCGACATCGCACTCGGACGCCGGCACGGTGTCACGGCAACACTTGTGCTCTCCGGTGAAACGACAGAGGAACAGCACAACGCCGCAGATGCATGCGACCGCGCCGATTTTGTCTACCCGTCGCTTGCCGAAGTTGCCGAAGATCTTGTCCTTTGAGTGCGCGATACGCGGTTTTTTCCGCTCCAAAACCGCATCGGATGCGGAAATGATGTGACGATTGCGTGAAAATCACGCAATTTGGCGTTTCATTTCTCCAAAACCGATCCTGTTTTTTAGAGATACCCCGCGTAATATTGTTCTGATTGCACAAATTTTTCGCGCCTTTTTGTGCAATCGCATGAAGATGCAGTTTTTTTTCGATTAGATTATTGCTATTCTTCGAAAATAATGATATAATATTCGTTAAAGAAGATATTGCGTTTCCGGTCGGATTTTGTATTCGATTGCAAGGAATACAAAATGTGCCCGGGAGCACAGCATCTGAAAGCACAAGAAACATTTTTGAGGAGGAATTATCCACATGAAACGAATTCTGGCACTGTTGCTGGCGATGATGATGATTGCCGGTATGATGGTCAGCTGCACAGGCTCCGAGGACGAGGAAGAAGAGGAAGTAAAGGGTGCGCATGTCACCGTATACCTCGGCTCCGAAATCCGTAACTGGGACCCTGCACAGATGTACACCCAGGCTTCCGCTGCAAAGTTCTTCTCTCTCGTTTATGAGGGTCTGACCCGCATCAACGCAGAAGGACAGCTTGAATATGCGCTTGCCAAGGATGTCAAGATCATCGAAAATGAAGAAGACAACGAATACATGATGCAGATCGAGCTCGTTGAGACCGCTTGGTCCGACGGCCGTCAGCTCTCCGCAGACGACGTCATCTATGCATGGAAGCGTCTGCTTGAGCCGGACTACAAGTCCACTGCATGTGCTATGCTTTACGATATCAAGAACGCACGCGCTGTCCGCGCCGGCGATGCTACCATCGACGACCTCGGTCTGGAAGCTCTTGATACCACCCTTCTGCAGATCACCTTCGAAGGCAAGATCGACTACGATCTGTTCCTCGAATACTGCGCATCCCCCACACTTGTTCCTTTGCGTGAAGACGTTGTCGGCCGTTACTCCGACATCACCTCCGCTGAATACTGGGCTAAGAAGTCCGCAACCACCCTCGCATCCGGTCCTTTCTGTGTCAAGAACATGGACCCCGACTCCGCAGGTAAGACCCTGACCCTTCAGAGAAACGACTACTACCATGCACTGGACGGCAACAAGGAAGGCAAGATTGACAAGTACGTTACCCCGTACAGACTGAACATGAACTTCGGTTATGACGCAGAAGGCAGAACCACTGCGTTCAACTACGACTACACCACCGGTGCAATCGAAATTTCGGGCGGCACGCTCAACACCATCGACGACCAGATCCTGTACCTCGCTGACGTTCCGGAAACCACCGAAGGCGCACACGTTCAGGATACCTTCTCCGCATACTCCCTGTATATCAACTGCAACAACGGTGTTCTCTCCGAAGCAAAGGTCAGACAGGCGCTCTCCGTTGCGCTCGACAGAACCAAGATCGCAGGTATGCTGAATGCAACCGAGGCGGCTACCGGTCTCGTTACCAAGCCCGTTTCCGCAACCACCCTCGGCGGTCAGTCCTTCCGTGACCTCGCAGGCAACACCGTTTCTCCCACCGCTGACGAAGCAAAGGCAAAGAGCCTCCTCTCCGAAGCAGGCGTTAAGTCCGGCCGTATCACCTACACCTATTACAAGGGTCGTGACGGTGCCGCAGAAGTTGCCGAATATGTCAAGTCCGTTTGGGAAGGCCTCGGCTTCTCCGTCGAACTCGACGAAAAGGGTATCAATCAGTACTCCAACAAGCTGATTGCAGATCCCGATACCGGCGAATTCGATTTCGACGTATACGCGCTGGATTATCATTCCCTGTCCACCAATGCGTTCTCCGTTCTCGCTCCGTTTGCAGTTCCGTTCTCCGGCTCCGCAAAGGACATCAAGAACAACGACTTCACCGACAAGCCCTCCATGTCCGGCTACGCAAGCGACGCTTATGATGCACTCATCGAAGAAGCATACGCTGCTGAAACCCGTGACGCAATGGCTGCAAAGCTCGTTGAAGCAGAAAAGCTTCTGATGACCGATTGCCCGATCATCCCGCTCGTATTCAACAAGGATACCTACATTTACAACTCCGAAGTCCTCTCCAAGATCGAACCCAACATCCAGGGTATCAGCATCTTCACCAAGATGAAGATGAAGGATTTCGAGCTGTATGAACCGATCGAAACGCTCGCTCCCGAAGATGCTGCAACCGCAGATCTGACCGAAGCTGCCGAATAATCATCAATCGAATCCAAGAGATGCAAGTTTTACCGCTTGCATCTCTTTTTTTGTCCGCATAGATGCGATTCGTTCGGAAAATACTGTTGTTACTCAATTTTAGGCAATTGCAAAATTGCCTACCTTCATCGCCCAAAGGGCGATATATAAACAAATCGCGTCGCTTGGGCGGGTTTCCCGCCCAAAAAGACACCTTCAAAGCGACCAAAGGGAGCCATCGGGCTGCGTCAGCCCGATGAAATCGATTGCAAAATGCAATTTTGCAATCGATTATTACTCTATTTTTCAAGGAGATACGCGTGAACAACAGAATCGAACACTATTTGTACTCCGATATGGCATCGGAGCTTTATAAGTCCGCAAAGGAAAAGCAGACTCCACCGTTTCATCTGACCGGAAACCCACTCCATGACAGCGGCTTTTCCTATTCCGAGCATTATGTTGACCGCATACGAACGGAAAAGCTCGTCGTTGCGACAGAGGAAGCAGCGAACGTACTCGGCAAGAGCATCGGTACGTATTATACCGTCCACACAGGTGATATCCGTCTGCACGCGGACAGTCAGTATCATGCCTGTACAGAGGCCATCCTCTGTGCATTGACGGATGCACTCCGACAGCTCTGTCCGGATTTCCGTATTCCGAGCGATCCGGACAAGAACAATACGTTCGACGGAAGAACGGCCGATTACGGTTTTGATAAGGGTACGGTGCTGCCGACCGAAATCGACGACCCCGGAGAGCTTGCCTGGGATAAGCTGTCGGTATCTCCGGAATGGGATCAGGGTGCGCATTTGTATAATGCACCGCCTGCGGCATTCATGCATGACAAAGCGGCTGAGGAAATCCGCGCCGACGGCGAGCCGTACCTTGCTCCGATGCACGACCGTACCGCCGTGACCGATATTCCGCCTTGTCCGGCATCCGATCTGACACCGCCCCGTCCGATGACCGTGCTTGCCGTCGGACTTGGCAATCCGGCATTGACCCCGGATTCCCTCGGTCCGATGTGTGTCAGCCGTCTGAACATCACACGCCATCTGATCGGCAGCAACTGTGAGGGCAGCGGCATGCATGGGCTTGACAGCAGCATGCACCGTCTGTGTGCCGTCACACCGCTGGTGCTCGGTCAGACAGGGATTGAAACACTGGAGCTGGTATGCGGAGCTGTGCGCGCGGTGAAACCGGATCTTGTTTTGCTGATCGATGCGCTTGCGGCATCCGAGCTCGGCACACTTGTCCGGACGGTGCAGATCTCCACGACGGGTATTCATCCGGGCGGCGGTGTCGGCAATAAGCGGGAGGCACTCGACCGTGAATCCCTCGGTGTTCCTGTCATGACCGTCGGTATCCCTACCGTCATATCGGCATCCACACTGATCTACCGTGCGTTGGAGGGCGCCGGACTCCTGCCGCAGGAGGACGAGGGTACCCCGTATGCCACCGACGGCTCAGAGGCTCTGCTGCACCGCGCACTTGCATCTGCCGATGCAGGATACGTTGCACCGAAGGACATCGATGCATCGGTCGCTGAATTTGCACATCTGCTCGCGCACTGCATCAACAGCGTGTTCCTCGGCCCGGCATATGCCGAATCATGGCACAGCCGTGCATAAATTTTCCTGCATCAGTTCTATTTTTCCGCGCGTCCGCATAGGATATGGCAGACCACCCGTATGATCTGCCCATGAAAGGACGAAAAATCCATGGATACCCAACCGCACCGCCGCAGCAACACTGCCCATATCCGCCCGCAGACAGCCAAACAGATCGCTCTGCTTCGGCAATGCTATCAGAGCTTCCTTCTGCATTTTCTGCTGGGCCTGAGCATTTCCGTTCTGCTCCTGCTCGGCAGCATCCGCCTGCAGACGCTGCTTCCGTACCTGCCGGACATGCTGCGTGCATCAATCGTTTCTTCTGCAACACGGACACAGACGTACGATTTCAGCCGTACAGGCTTATCGCAGGCGGTATTCTCGCGTGCGGTGTATTTGCCGGATGATACCGCGGCGACGTATTTTCAGGTACGTTCCGATGAGGAGATAACACACAGCACGACTACGCCCGGCGCTGCGCTGAATGTACCGGACAGAGATGCCCCGCTCCCGCCGCCGTCCCGCTTGATGGAGGCTGTATCAGACGCATCTGATATTGCCTCGCTGCCGGACGGCTATACCGCCATTCGTACCGTGGATCTGTCCGCCGCCGGCAGCCATACCGATGCCAACGGCGGCATTCTCTTCTCCAATCAGACGACGTATCCGGTCACCGCTGCCCGATATCTGCAGGCTGCTTATCCGATCCCGGCGATGCATCTGCCCGCTGTCAGTGATCCCCTCTCTAACGGTGTATCAGCGCCGCTTGTGCTGATTTTGCACACACACGGTACGGAGGCATACGCACCGGACGGTGCGCACTCGGTTTCCGATACCTATACCTACCGTTCGGAGGATACGACCGAGAACGTCGTATCCGTCGGTGAGGTGCTCGCAAGGACACTGACGGATGCGGGAATCGGGGTGCTTCATTGCAGGACCATGTTCGATGCAGAATCCTATCCGGCATCCTACAGCCGCGCGGCGGCATACATACGGGAAACGGTCGCCGCATATCCGACCATAGCCTATGTGTTCGATGTACACCGTGATGCACTGGAGGATGCCGACGGGGCTATGCTCCGCCCCGTCACCGAGATCGGCGGGGAGATCTGTGCACAGGTCATGAGCGTGGTCGGCACAGACGATGCCGGTGCCGATCACCCGGATTGGCACGACAATCTGACGGTCGCGGTCCACCTGCAGAAGCGGCTGAATGACGCTCACCCCGCTTTCGCACGTCCGATCAATCTGCGGTCGGCGTCGTTCAATGCACAGTATGCGCCCGGCTCTCTGCTGCTCGAGATCGGTGCGGCAGGCAACAGTGCAGAGGAAGCGCGCTCGGCGGCGTATCACCTCGGACAGATTCTTGCGGAGATGATCCTCGATCCGTGACCGTCACGCATCCGGCGGAAGCTCTGCATCATCGGATGCAGACGGCCGGGGCGGTACAAAGTCCGGCGGCAGAATATCTGCCGGACGGGCGGTGTCTTCCGCAGGCTGCGGCAGAGACGCATCCGGTGAGGCAGTTTCTTCCCGTACCGATTCCGGATCGGGCATCGGCGGGGTCTGCTGCTCTGTTTCTGTCATGGGACAGCACGACAGAGCGGCCTGTGCAGCAGCCGTCGGAAATACAGAGGTCCCCGACAGCATTCCCGCATAACAGCAATCGCACGCTTCAATGGAGATGCGAACCCCGCGGATATGCACACATCTGACACGCTCATATACATAGCTGTCAAGCGGACGGTCAAGCGCGTCGTTGTCATGTGCACAGATCAGCGGCACACCGTCACGCATTCCCGTGACGATCAGCGTATGGTAATACGTTCCATCCCGTCGTCCAAGCTGCAGAATATCTCCCATCTCCGCGCTCTCCACGGGAATCTCCTCGCCGATCGGACCGACCTCCATGTTGTCAGTCAGAAAATTGTATAAGTACGGAACGCCCGTCCATGCCGGTGCATAATCCCCCGGCGCACGGTAATACCAGCCGAAGGTCGGTGTTTCGTTCATTACACAGCTGCCGGCGAAGATACACTGTGAAATGAAATTGGTACAATCCCCGCCGAACGCATCGAAGCGCGAAAACAGAGGATTGCGCGACAACGCCCACGTTTTGGCATATTCGACCGCCCGGGCACGGCGGTACGGTTTGATTGCTGTCATGGTCTGTATGCTCCTTTCCTTTGACCTGTCTGCAGTATATGCACACGCTGCACGCCCTGTCACCGTGTCACAGAAAAAACCCTCCGATGCATGACCGGAGGGCTTTTGGTTATGAAGCGTATTAAGTCCATGTATTCAGAAGATCGTCGCAGTTCACATATTCGTGATGCACGTCGGCAACACCACGCTCCGTGACCGTCAGCACGGTGCCGCCGTTGAGAAACGGCCGCCAATAAGCGGAGGGACCTGCCTTGAGGGAAAAGCACAGGTTGATGCCGCGATAGGAGATGCAGAAATTATTGATGTGGTCATGACCGACCAGAACATGCTTTGTCGTACCGCCGTCGACGAGCATATCCATCACACCGTCCTCGACACAGCAGGCACCGATGCCCTCATACTGCACGCCGTTTGCCCGACTGTCATATCCGTCACGCCACGCCGCCGGATAGTCGGTCTGACATTCATACTGCAGATTTGCCCAATCAATACCGGGGCGGTATGCCGCTGCTGCCGCCTCGAAATATCCGTACATCGGCATATGCATGATAAGCGTCGTATCACTGCAGCCGCGTGCGCGCAGAACCGCATTCTGCTCTGCATACCACACCTTCTGCGCCTCGTTCAGCCGTCCCCATGTATTGTGTGAAACACCGTTCTCATCGGTATAGGTGTATCGATTGTGCGAGTCCATCATGAACAGCGCCTCGACCGGTTGACCGTTTTCTTCAATGACAATGACGTAGTTCCCGCAGCCGAGTGCCGCATCGCCCTTTTCAAACAGACAGTGCTTTGCTGCAAGAAAAATATCCGCGATATTGTCTGCAAATGCCTCACCGCATTGATTGTCGTGGTTGCCCATGACCGGTGCCCACGGAATGCCAAAGCTGTCAAAATAGTCCGCAAGCCAAGCATGTGCCGCATCGTCTCCCGACCACGAAATGTCACCGGAAACGGTTATGAGATGCGGACGGACACGCGCCACAGCTTCACTGACCGTACGTTCAAAGATCGTGCGGAACAAATGCCCCTCGGCAAGCTCACTCTTTTTCATATGGGTATCGGAAAAGTTCAGAATGCGGAAGTCCTCTCCCGCGGTTTTCTGTAAAGTAAACATCGTATCCTCCCGATCATTGTGCATTCAGTATGCCGCTGACATCGACATACTCATGGTGAACGGATGCAGCTCCGTCGGATGTGACAGTCAGCACGGTACCGCCGTTGAGGATCGGATTCCAGTAGCATCCGGCGCCGGCTTTCAGACTGTATACAAGTTTCACGCCCTGATGGTTGATGATCCAGTTGTTGACATGGTCATGTCCGACGATGACGTGCTTTGTCGATCCGAGCTCCAGTACCGTATCAAATACACCGTCGTCATAGACATAGGAGCAGACCCCCTCATACTGGACACCGACAGAATCCTCATACCCGGGATTCCAGCAGTCCGCTCCGGGAACGGCGGTTTCCGGTGTCAGCGTTTTACGGGCTTCCTCATCGTAGTTTCTGAATGCCGCGCGGGCAGCTGTGTTGTACGCATAGAACGGAATATGCATGATGATCGCAGTATCATCACAGCCCATCTCCCGCAGAGCGGTGATCTGTGCGCGATACCAATCCATCTGCGGCTCGGTCAGCCGCGCCCACGCCATCTGCTCGTTCCCGTCCGCATCGGTATACGGGTCGCGGTCATGCGAATCCATCATCAGAATTGCACTGACAAGGCGGCCGGACTCCTCGATGCCGATGACATAATTGCCGTTTCCGATGGCAGGGTCACCTTTTTCGTAGATACAGTATTTGTGTCCGAGATACCGGTCGGCGACGGTGTCGATATACGCCGCACCGCCCTGATTGTCATGGTTGCCCCAGACCGGTGCCCACGGAATGCCGAAGCTGTCCAGAAAATCGGCAAG
>JAFTLK010000340.1 GCA_017455975.1 Clostridia bacterium
ATGATGCAATATGTGATTGAGGATTACGGTACCTTTCAGAACAGCGACTGGGTAACCGGCGGTCGTTACGGCATCGTGGGAAACACCGAAATCGCATCCGCATTGGCAGACGGCAGGGTGAAGCTTTCGTATTTTCCGTTCTATTCACTGACCGGATATGCATCACTCAAGCTGTTTTTCGGAGATATCCCATTTTCACTTTGCGGATATCCGTCTGTTGATGACACCAAATATACAGTAGAAGTGCGGTCTTTGGGAGAGCTGTCCGTCTTTGCGGATTCGGCAAACCTCGTCGGCTGCAAAGCTTTTCTTGATTATATACTGTCAGACGATATGCAGACATCACAGCTGCTTGCAGAGCACATGCTTCCCGTCACCCGTTCCGCAATGGAACGTCTGATTGATGAAAACCGGTATTACTATTATTCGACGAAATTTGACACAGTCGCAGGTATGGATCCGAACGCGGTGACGCTTGTGATGGAACCGTTGATGGTCGAGCAGTTCCTCGATGAAAGCAAAGCATCAAAATATACCGTAATTGAGATTACGGATGAAGACAAAGCACGCATTATGTCCTTCTTTGACAACTGCATTTCGTATGCACATCCCGATGAAACAATCGTCGCAATCCTCAACGAGGAGCTTTCGGTCTACCGCTCCGGTGTCAGATCCCTTGAAGAAACGACCAAAATCATCGATTCCCGCGTGTGGATTTACCTCAATGAATGACGCGAAATTGTGAATAAATTGTAAATTCAAACCGCGGCGCTGATGGTCGGGGCGGCAGAGACGGTAACGCCATGTTCCGTCACCGCATGGCATTGTCCTGTATGCAGTTACTATACGAATTAACAAAGGAACATATGATGCACCCAATGAAACCGCAATATCGAATCTGGTTCATACTGATGCTGTGTATTGTCAGCATCTGCTCCTGTACGGTCTCACCGCCAAATGATCACATAACATCTTCCGATGTTCATACAGACGCAACAGTTTCCGCTGAAACGGAGGGTACCCAAACGGTATCCTCCGCCGAAGTTATCCCTGCGGCTCCGATTCGTTATCGCCGCACGTATGAAAAAACGGCGCTGCATGAGACATATCCTGCGCTTGTACTGAACGGTCCGATGTACTTCAAGGATGAAATGCTTCATGTTCTGGATACAAAGCAGGGGACGCTCCATTTGTTTGACCGACAGGGAATCCTGCAGACATCCTTGTCTGTTCCCAAGGACGAGGGACGGAATCTTTTGTTTGCCTATCCTATGACAGAGGAGCGGTTTGTTCTGGCTGAACGCCGGAGAGATGAAGACGGGTATCAGTTTTATGCGGTTCGTGTCGTGACCGCGGACGGCGAAGAACTGTCTGCCGCAGAAATCAACGAATCTTCCTCGGATTGTGTTTTTGCTGTGTATGAAGAATACAGTACGGTGCACCTGATGCTCGGTCTGACATCCGAGTTGTATTATTTCTCATGTTCTGCTTCATCGATACAGGTTTACGATGTAGCAGAATCGGTATATCCGCTTGCGCAGTATGTATACAGCGGCAGCGGGAAATTCACCCGCCTGTTTTCCAATTCCCATAAAATGACATATGATTTTTACAAGGAACAGAGCACCGAAACACCGCTCCGTATGCCGGAGGAATATCAGTATGATACCCTGTATCGGGGGGCAGATAAAAATTATTATGTCCGCAGCAACGGAAATCTGTATTTGCTGAAAGAAGACGATCACATGGAATGTGTTCTGAATGGCATGGACAGTGGTATGCCGAACAAAGCATTGGGACAGCAGAACCTTGCAATTCTGGATGAGTATACATTTTTTTCTCAGGAGGCGGCCGAGCTTTATCTATACCGTGTTTCCTTGGCGGAAGAAACAGAAGAACGGCAGGAAATTGAGTTGGTTGCAATGGATCTCGGTGCATCCAGAGAATGGCTGGAAGCATCGGTCTCACAGTTCAACAATCAGAGTCCGGATTATTATGTATCTTTGGAGTATAGGAATTACATCGATGAAGCAGAAACAAATCTGGATGCAATGATGGATGCTTCTCTGCAGGACTTGCTTTTATACCACAAGCATCCGGATATTCTGATTCTTGACGACACGAACCTTCTTGCAAAATATCAGGATAAGGGGATCTTTTCAGATCTGAATCAGCTGTTGGACATACCGATTCTCGGATGCATCAAAGAAGCCTTTGGGACAGAGGAGGCCTTGTATCAGATTCCGATGATGATGCAGGTGGATACCTTTGCAGCAAGTACCGATGTCGTATCCGGATTTTTGACATACGAAACATTTTATGATATCATTGATACGCTTGCGCCGGGCGAGGTTCTGTGCGGCAAAGACTTCAATCAGACGTTTTTCAAAAATGCACTGATGGATTTCGTGGATTTCGATGCCAAAACAACGTCCTATCATACTGAGACCTTTCATGATGTCGTTCTGTACCGTGATCGATTGTCGGATATGACGGATTTTTACGCCGGTTCGCTTTATAACGGCGTGATGTACGGTACATACGGCTCTTATGGCGATATGGACACCTATTGGACACCCAACGGCACTCTGCCGACAGCACTCGAAAACGGTTCCGTGAAATTCCTTGCTGTGAATTTCAACACGGTGGAAGCATACAGTGCCGCAAAACTGTTATACGGGGATACGCCGTTTACGCTGTGCGGGTATCCGTCGCCGGACGGCTGCGGCGCATCGATTGACGCGTATTTGCCGACGGCGGTCTTTGCCGACGCGGATGTTCTGCAGGGCTGTAAGGCGTTTATGGAATTCATACTGTCTGATGCGCGGCAGGCGAACGACCTTTTAACCGATTCTTTTCTTCCGGTCACACGGAGCGCAATGGAAAAAGCGATTGACAACAATCGGGAATATCGGTATCCGCAGGCAACGGTAAACCAACTGCGGGAAGGCAATACCCCGGGATATATGAATCTGAATGCTTACCGCGGTGCGGATACAGAGGGCTATGTTACGGTATCGATTGAGGATGACGATAAAGCCGCAATCCTGTCCTTCTTTGAGAACTGCCATATGCGTGCAAATGCCGATCCGTTTATTCTGTCGATCGTGAATGAAGAGCTTTCTTTTTATGAGGGTAATGCAAGAACCCTTGAAGAAACGACCAAAATCATCGACTCCCGCGTATGGATCTACTTAAACGAATAATACGCAAAAAATCCACACAGCAAGGAATTCTCCTTTTCTGTGTGGATTCTTTTTATTCAGATAGATTGTATCCATCAGGGCTGCATCCCATTGACCCGCATCCGCCGCTTCAGCCATCCGCCGTGCAGATAGTAGATCAGAAAAGCGATCGACGTGACGGTCCATGTGATCGGATACGACAGAATCAGCGTCCGGATATTGGGGGAGAGCGGCACCACGGTGAAGATCCAGACAAGCCGCAGGACGCAGACGCCGAACATCGTCATCAGCATCGGTCGTACCGCATCGCCGCAGCCGCGTACCGCACCGCTGAGAATTTCAATCAGATTGTAGGTCACAAACAGCGGAGGAACGGTTTTGAGGATGACATCGCCGACCGCAAGGACACCGGGGTCGTTGTTGAACAGCCGATAAATGAATCCGCCGCAGGTGACGGAAAAGATACTGATCGCTGCCGCCGCAATGACGGACATACCGAAGCAGACCTTCACGCCGCGCTTGATGCGGTCAAACTTCCGCGCGCCGAAATTCTGCCCGACGAACGTGGTGATCGCCACGCCAAACGCAGAAATCGTCATCCAGAAGATCGAATCGATCTTGCTGTAAACCGTCCACGCGGCAATCGTGTCTGTGCCGAAGTCGTTGACGGTCATCTGTATGATGACGTTGGAAATGTTGTACATCGTGGACTGCAGACCTGCCGGAAGACCGATCTGCACGATTTTATAAAGCGTCACCCGGTCAAAGCGAATCTGTACCGGCGACAGCCGACAGTGCTCCTCCGGCATCCGCATGAGAAAATACAGTACACAAAAACAGCTGATGACCTGCGAGATCGTCGTTGCCAATCCTGCTCCGGCAACACCCATATGAAAGCCCAATACAAATAACAGGTCGAGCACAATGTTGCAGATACAGCAGATGATCAGCACGATCAGCGGTCTGCGCGAGTCGCCGAGTGCCCGCAGAATCCCGGCACCGATGTTATAAAGCAGACCCGGTATGATGCCGGAAAAGTAGATGCGCATGTACGTCACCGCGTGATCGAGAATATCTGCGGGTGTGCGCATCAATGTAAGAATGCCCGGTGCAAATACCAGGCCGATGATCATGAAAACCGCACCGCCCGCAATACCGAGCGCGATACCGGTATGCAGCGCGCGCCGCAGTGCATCGTGTTCCTTTGCGCCGTAATACTGTGCGATGATGACCGTTGCACCGGAAGCCAGTCCGGTGAAAAAGCCGACAAGCAGGTTGATGAAGGTACCTGTTGTTCCGCCGACCGCCGCCAGCGCTTCTTTTCCGACAAAGTTGCCGACAATGACCGCATCTGCGGTGTTATATAATTGCTGAAAAAGACTGCCGAAGAGGATCGGCAGGAAGAAGCGCACCAGCTGCTTCCAGATCACCCCTTCGGTCATATCCAGTTTGCGTGACATACGTTTTGATTTGATTACAGCGTACCGAACAGTCTGTCGCCAGCGTCGCCGAGACCCGGAACGATATAGCCCTTTTCGTTGAGCTTTTCATCGACACCGCCGGTGTAAATCTGCACATCGGGATGGGTCTTTGCAAGACGTTCAATGCCTTCGGGCGCTGCAAGAATCGAGACGAACTTGATGTTATTGCAGCCGCGTGCCTTGATAAAATCGACGGCAGCACAGCCGGAACCGCCGGTTGCCAGCATCGGGTCAAGCAGAATGACCTGTCTGTGCGCGATATCCTCGGGCAGCTTGCAGAAGTATTCCTTCGGTTCGAGCATATCGTGGTCGCGGTACAGACCGATGTGACCGATCTTCGCAGACGGAACGAGCGAAAGAACGCCATCCAGCATACCAAGACCTGCACGCAGAATCGGAACGAGCGCCAGCTTCTTGCCGGAGATCATCTTGACGGTAGCCTTTGTAATCGGCGTTTCGATTTCAACGTCTTCCATCGGCAGATCGCGCATGACCTCATAGCCCATCAGCATGCCGATTTCACCGACCAGCTCGCGGAACTGCTTGGAACCGGTGTTGATGTCGCGGAGAATCGAGAGCTTATGGGTAATCAGAGGATGGTCAAAAACGGTAACATTGGTGTAGTTTTCCATGGTAAGTCCTTTCTCGCAAAATGCCGATGCAGTGACGCACGCAAATTGCGCCTCAATATTTCATTTCTCTTATTATTATAGCACCGATTGACGGAAAATGCAATAGGAAATGACAGGGATTTGCATGAAAAATGTCGGAAAAGAATGACTGCCGCGAATCAATCACGGCAGTCATCCTACTTATGGCGCAATGTGCAGAACATCAATCACAGTGGCCTCCTGTGGGATCACGACAAGAAACCCGTCTGACAGCGGATAAATCTGTTTTGCTGCTGTCCCAAGCTCCGGCAGAAGACCCGTCCATGTATGGATATCATAAAGGCTGTAGATCAGAAAATGCTGAAACAAAAAATTTTCGCCGATGGCTTTTGCCTGATATCCGTTATTCAGTGAATGTCCGAAAAAGTCGGAGTAGGATTCCCCTTTGTCAAACAACTGGTAAAAGGATTCCCGCGTCAGACCGGTTGATGTCACAGAATAAGAATCATCATACAGATGGGAAATCACGCCGCCGTCATCATTGAAATCAAAACGATAGCAGAGGCGGTAAAGGGAATCGTTTTGATCGAGTGCCATGGCGCGCGCCTCTTCTTTTGGATATGCCTTTATCTGCGGCGCGCTGTCATCTGCAACAAAAATGTCATAAAATTCATGGATCCCTTTGCCGAAATCCGTCTCCAGATCAATGCGGCAGGTGCGGTCATCGAGCCAATATGCACTCTCACCGGCAGAACCGCCGTAATAGGAATCTGCGGCAAATCCCTCGTCACAAACCAAGGTGGCTGTTTTTGTTGAAAATTGGTACAGATAATAGTCCATATCCGATTTTCCGTACTGCTCTGACACAGCATAGATCATATAGTCCCGCATCGGCGACATGCCAAAAAAGCCGGTCACATAGCACGGAAGCGTCCGCAGCTGCCCCTGCGTATCATAAAACGCCGTTTCAAGGGACTGCCCGCTGTGCAATGCGGTAAAAGAGTTATGGCCGATATGATAAATAACAAGATCATGAACCCCGCAGTGCGTCAGCTCACAGATGATTTCATCGCCGACTTTATGGATTGCGCGCAATTCGTGCCGATCAGGATCTGCATCAAATAGCGCGCCGGCAAGGAGACCTCCGCCGGTTTGGGTATCCGGATAGAACACCTCTCCCGCATACGAATATTCGCGATAAACATCTGATACTGTAACTCCGCCCAGCGTCAGCGATACAGGATATTCTGTGATTTCCACTTCACACACTTCAAATCCGTCCTCGCCGAAAGAAAGAAACGGTGTCGTCGGATCTTTTGTTGTAAAGATTTCCGGATTGGATGCCTGTCCCTCAATTTCAGGCAGATTGTCATATCTGTATTCTCCAAGGATCGTAACATCCACCTGCTTCAGCAGTTCTTCATTATCCGCTTCCGTTTCGGTTGTTTTTATAATCTCGGTTGTCTCTGTCAGCTCTGTTGTTTCCTCAATCTCAATTTCGATGGTTGTCTCTGTCGACTCTGTTGTTTCCTCAGTCTCCAGTACTACAGTAACCTTCACTGTTTCCGTTTCCTCAACCTCTATTTCGATATATCCGCATGATGTGACACATAGAAAAACAACGGCAAGTAGAATAGAAACGCTTCTGTTTGTTTTAGATGCCATACAAATACCCTCCGAATTTTGAGAATTTTGTTCCTATACCTATATAGACGATCAAATTCCATTTTTGTTCCATGTATTTTGAAAATTTTTGTTTTTCACCGTTTTCAGCATGAAATTTTCGGAGAAATATCAATTATATACATACAGTTTTGTCCAGCGCCAGCCCTCCTCTGTTTTGCTGTACACAAAATCATGCGTCACCGTATCAATGACCGGCCACGGCAGATCATTCTGCGGATCCAGGATATCAACCGAAACGGTGTAAACAATCTCGGTATCGCTGACGGAGGTTACCTCGGCACCGGATTCAGACATGGTGATATCGGTGCCGCGCGTGCCCATGACACCCCAAAGCTCACCGTTAATCGGAGCAATACGGTCGCGTGCAAGCAGCTCATGGGTGAGGTCTTCGGACAGAATTTTTCGCATATAACTTTCCCATGCGGAGAAAGTCGGAAATACAGGATTTTTCATATCGCTGTAGGTGTTCCCGTTTACATAATACGCGGGTTCGTCGCTTGACCAGACGATCGCACCGTATAGAATATCCGACGAAATCTCATATGCCGCAAGCACGGACAGACCTGCCTGATATGCCTCATCCATATAGGCCTGCAGTTCATCTCCTGTGAGTGTGGTCGGGTCAATGGGAGTACGAAGAACAAAGTCGGTACCAAGGTGGACATTCAGCCATTCCCGTGCTGCTGCATCATTGTTTGGCTGCGTACCGTCGTAAGTATAGTCCGGCAGCTTCATATCTGCGTTGTTGATAATGCTGATAACGTCGCCGTCAAGCCATGCGGTAAAGCGGTCTGTGTATCCGATGGCATCCTTTGCGGTTATTCCGATATCGAACAATCCGTGATGCTCCTGATATAGGAAATTGTTAAAATACGACACATCCACCTGTGCCGCGTCAGCATATGCCGTATGAAACAGCGTTTCCAGATCATAACAGATCACGGAACCATCTTCCATGCGATACAGATTGAGAATTCCGCCCATGGTATATTGCTCAATGAGCATACCATCCTGCGCAACGGTTCCTTTTACGGTGCTTGCAAGCAGCAGCGGTTCCTCGCCATCCAGCGCAAAGTACATCCGATGCATCGCATTTGCGCCGGTAGGAACGGAGACGGTAACACCGGAATGTCCGAACACATTGTCAAACGGTGTCAAAGTTACCAGATCTGCATTGAACAGCCTCTCATCGGACAGACGGGCAATCGAGATATAACCGTCATCGTCGAACAAGGCAAAGTGCCAGTGAAAATCCGCTGTGCAGATAATTGCCGCAGTTGTGTCGGCATAGGCGGTCTGCTGTACAATTTTTGTGACGGTATCGTCAGCGAGCGGAATCACTTCACATACTGTCGGGATGTTTTCTGTGCGCGGTGCATCTGACAGGGACAGCGTGTCCGGTTCCGATGGGATGCGCTCCGGAAGCTCGAGGGGCTCGGTTGTCTCTGTCGGTTCTGTGATTTCCTCAGTCTCCGGTACAACAGTTATCTTCTCTGTTTCCGTTTCCTCAACCTCGATTTCGATACGTCCGCACGATGTGACACATAGAAAAACAATGGCAAGTAGAATGGGAATGATTCTTTGTGCACTGGCTGTCATGTATATTACCTCCCGAATTCTGAAAAATTCATTTCATATACATATAGACGATCAAATTCTGATTTTGTTCCATGTTTTTTGAAAATTTTTTAATTTTTTCTCATTTTTCGGCATGAAAAAATCCTGTACCAAAGTACAGGATTGAATAATGAAATGCTCATTGAAAACCGAACAAAGGAACATAAAGAACGAAATGAAACTCAAGTTTTGTATGAACTTGAAAATCTGGTAGTTCAAGCCCTCGACCGATTAGTATCACTCAGCTGCATACATTACTGCACTTCCACCTGTG
>JAFTLK010000341.1 GCA_017455975.1 Clostridia bacterium
CGTTTGCATTCGGAAAGATGATGGATACCGCCGCGTATCTGTGGGAAAATGAAACCGAATTCCGCAAAAAGTGCGAAGCGCAGCCGTATTTCTGCCTGCCGCATTACCGTGCGTTCGTCGCACAGGCGCGCCGCTCGATGAACAAAAAGACCTTTGCATCGTTCTGGGAACAGGTCTCCGGCATTGAAAATGCGTATCTGGAAAAGCTCGGCGGCGACGTGTCGTGGTTCTGCAAGAAGTTCGATTACCGCTACAACGACGAGCCGTGGTACGACTCCAAGGATGCCGTGGAACGCGCAATGAAGTTCCTCTCCGGGGATCTTCATAAGGATCCGAAAAAGGTGCAGTCATAAGAATGAAAAATCCGCCGTATGGCGGATTTTTTTGTGGAGAAAATTTCCGCTTTGCGTTTTCCGTTTCAACATTTCTTCTACAATTTTTAGATGTAAATCCACACATTCGAATCGGAAGGATGTTATAATGTCTTCAAATCATCAAGGGAGACATATATGATGAAACCGTATAAAGCATCAAATGAAATTCGGATTTTCTTTTCTAATCTGATCTATCTTCGCCGCAGGCATGGTTACACGCAAAAGCAAATGGCGAATCTGCTTGGCATTGGGATACCGTCATGGCGGATGATTGAACAGGGAATTCTGTCGCCGCGGCTATCAACGAAAGTTATTCTGCGGGCAGAAGAAAAATTTGGTATTCCTGCTTATAGATTACTTTCGGAGAAATTTGAGAAATAGCGCAAATAAAAATCCCTCCCCGATTTTCACGGAGAGGGATTCATCATATTTAGGACTTACTGCTTCTTCGGCAGCTTGACCGTAAACGCCTTGACAAGAACGTCAAGCGCATAAACCATACCGATGATAACGGCGATAACAACGAAGATTGCCAGCATGCCGACACCCATGTAGTAAAGGTTGGAGACAAAGTTTGCGGGCTCGAAGGTGAACGCAGATTCTGCGAGAACTTCTGCGGTTTCGGCAGCAGTCTCAGCGACGGTTTCCACCGCTTCCGTGACAGGAGCCGCATTCAGAAAAAGATTCTTGAAAAACATCGTACTACCTCCTTACGCCATAAAGAAGTTCAGAATCAGACCGCCTGCGATGACGGATGCGATCTGACCGGAGACATTAACACCGATGGAGTGCATGAGCAGGAAGTTCTGCGGATCTTCCTCAAGACCCATCTTGTGAACGATACGGCCGGACATCGGGAATGCGGAGATACCTGCCGCACCGATCATCGGGTTGATCTTCTTCTTCATGAACAGGTTGAGGAACTTTGCGAACAGGACACCGCCTGCCGTGTCAAAGATGAACGCGAACAGACCCAGACCCAGGATGAGCAGCGTGTTGACGTTGAGGAACTTGTCGGCAGACATCTGGGATGCAATCGTGATACCGAGGAAGATCGTGATGAGGTTTGCAAGCACCTTCTGTGCCGTTTCGGACAGGGAGTTGAGGACGCCGCATTCACGGATCAGGTTACCGAACATGAGGAAGCCGACGAGCGCAACGGATGCGGGGGCGACGATACCTGCGATCACGGTGATGATGATCGGGAACAGGATGCGGGTCAGCTTGGAAACTTCCTTTGCTTCATAGGGCATGCGGATCTGGCGTTCCTTCTTGGTGGTCAGCAGCTTGATGACCGGCGGCTGAATGATCGGCACAAGTGCCATGTAGGAATACGCCGCGACCATGATGGGAGCGAGGAACTGGGAGTTGAGCTTGTTTGCGACGACGATCGCGGTGGGGCCGTCGGCAGCACCGATGATGGCGATGGATGCCGCGTCGTTGATGTCAAAGAAGATCGATGCGAGGCAGAGGGTAAAGAAGATACCGAACTGCGCCGCCGCACCGAAGATCATCAGCTTGGGATTGGAGAGCAGCGGACCGAAGTCGATCATTGCGCCGATACCGATGAACAGAATCAGCGGGAACAGCTCGTTGGAGATACCGGCATCAAACAGAACAGACAGTGCGCCGGGTTCAGCGACACCGTTGTGAATCTGCGTGATTGCGCCGGAATTGGGCAGGTTGACAAGAATGGTACCGAAGCCGATCGGGAGCAGAAGCGTCGGTTCCATGTCCTTCTTGATCGCAAGATAGATCAGAATGCCGCCGATCGCCCACATGACGAGATACCGCCAGTCCATCTGCAGAAGGTTTTCGTACAGAATTTCCATGGGTGAAATATTCCTTTCTTTTTAATGTCTCACGCGGTCATGTGACAGCGTAAATGCATAAGTAAAACGCATCCGGAGTCCCTCGGACTTATCAGAAAAGTACCGTTTTTGCAACACCAAAATGCGACTATCTTATTATACCATAAACGCAAAAAATTGCAAGTGTTTGAATATATATTTAACATTTTGTTAATATATACGAGAACGGGCTGCTGCCGAAACCTGCAGCAACCCGTCCAAACGGTTTACATTTATTCAATATTCTGACGTCCGTCACTCATTGAGATAGATCCAGACGCGGTTCTTCATGATTGCCCCGGCTTCCTCCGTTGAGCGGACACCGGATGCGGCGGCAGACAGCTCCTCGTCGACGATGGCGCGGATGGTTTTGTCATAAATGCCGCGCGCCGTCGTATCGGCAAAGTACGACACCATTGCCGCACGTTCTTCCTCGGTCACATGAACCTCGGCAAGACCCGTATGCTGCTCGCGCGGCGCGTCGGTGACCTCCTCCAGCATCCAATTGGTCAGCTCCTCTGCAAACACCCGGATGTAGAAATAGCCCGACTGAATCTGTGTTTCATAGGCAGCACGGGTGACAGGCATCGCTCTTGCCGCCATACCGTCGGAGCACTGTACCTCCTCCGACAGCGCGTACTGCAAGAACGCATACGCGCCCGCCTTATTCGCGGCAGTTTTCGGAATGGTCATGTTCACACGTGGGGTTGCATACAGCGTACCGCCTTGTTTGGTCGGATAACCGCAGAACACAGGGTTCAGACCGGCTTCCTCAAAGAGATACGGAACCGAGATCAGCGAATCGAGCATATCGAGATTCACAGTCAGAAATTTCAGCGCCCCCGATTGCAGACTGCCCACAGGATCGCCGAAGCAGCTTGTCGCGCCATCGGCAAGACTGCCAAGATTCCCATCGCACAGCGGGTTTGCCGCTCTGCTTTTCTTTGCCTTTTGCACCTCGGCGATAAATTCCGCCGCACGGGCAAAGTCGGGCGAATCGAGCGTACAGGCCGCGGCATCCATGTCGATGTAGTCCGACAGCATCGTGACCGTCAGCTGCTCCGAGACGTCGGTGGAGAACAGCGTCTCCCCGTCACCAAGTCCTTCATACAGCGCAAACAGTGTTTCCCACGTAAACTCTGCGGCAGAGGAAACGGTGGTATCTGCGGCGACAAGTGTGGAGACAGACATGGAAAACGGCAGTGCTGTATTGCTCGCTGTTCCGCGCAGACACGGCAGAAGATCGGCATTCTCTGCGGCGACGCTGATGTCCATGAACAAATCCTTGTCCTGCAGAGCGGAAAGACCGTCGTACTTTGTGCCGAACAGAATCATATCATACTTCACGCCCGCAAGCAGGTCTTCCTCAAACTGCGCCGCACCTTTTGCATAGTTCGGCACAAAACCACCGCCGTAGCCTTCTTTTGCAAACATCTTATCATAATTCGTCAGTTCCACGCGATAGGTTGTGTTTGCGCGGTTGAAGTCGTTAATCGTATCCGATATCAGGTTGTATGAGCCGCCCATCGTCTGCTCAATACCGACGACAGCCAGTGTTATGGTCTGTTGCGTAACGGTCGTTGTTTCGACGGGAACAAGCAGACAGATGTCAAGGCTGTTATCGTCCTTTTCCGGGAGATTGTCATATAAGACAACAAAACGGTCATCCGGAAAAGCCGACAGCAAATGGACGGAGGAACGGCTCAGATAGGAGTTCGACCAATCGAGCAGTACGGTTTCCTCGCCGCCGCGCTGGACAGTGACCGCTTCACCGTCGACAAGATACACGGCATCATCAAAGTACAGCATATCGTCGGCGCGTTTATAGGCGTCAGTCTGCTCATAAAGCGTTACAGAATCAAAAGTGTTTGTTTTTTCGTTGTAGATGATGCACTGACCGCTTTGGAAAGTAACGACAGGAAGACCATCATGCAGAAAGGCGTCCCAGATCGGCTCAAGTGTATCGAAACGACCAAGGAGCTGAAGATCACGGTCAAACAGCCAGAAGGTATTGAGATTCATCTGGTTATAAAGCAGAAAAAAGTCCTCACCGAGATAAAATGAAGAACCTGAGAAAAATGTACTGCTGTCAGGCAAAATCGGAGCGGATTCCCGCAAAACCGTTCCCGTCCCGTCCAACAGATACATGCGCGCTTCTTTTTTGCCCATATCATACACAGAAAGAGAATAATTCCCGTCTGTCAGCGGGAACAGCGACTGCCCCATGACCACATTCTCTTTCGTTCTCTGTTCTTTGGGCAGGAATATGGTTTCATTATCATAGATGAACGAAAGATCAAACGCATCAAGATACATACCATTCAAATCATAGCGCAGATATACATCTTTGGTGGTTCCGTCCTCATCTTTACAGGTCGCACACCAATAAACCGTATCGGCAACAGAAAACAAATATTTTTTATTATTCCCGTCCTCCGCAGTATAACCGTCCGGAATAACGAAGGAAACAGGCTGATACACATGAGACAACACAACTTCCTCGGCGGCAGCTGTTTCTGACGGAGCAAACGGGTCATCGGTCACCGTGCTGTCAGATATAGGATTCTCTGTCTGGGTATCACAGGCACAGAAAATGAAAAAACACAAAAATAAAACACACAATATTTTCTTCATATTTTACCTCAAATCCAAAAGGGTGCTATCTTACGCACCCTTTTTGTGTTCAGTTCCCTGCTTGTTTTGCAGATTATTTCATATATCCGCATTCAACGCAGATTTCGTCAATTGTAAGTTCGGATTCAAATCTGTGACTCACATCACCTACATATGAAGTAATAATGCCCCAAACATTGCCGCATACAACGCATCGACGAGTTTCTCTTGTGTAAAGCTTATAGCAACAGGTATCCGTATACTGAAAGTCTTTTATGGATTCAGTTGTAACTAACGCATCAGCCACACCATAATGACCACATTCCGTTCCTCTCGGTTCGATTGAACTTGCAACGGCAACCACTGCAAGCAGCAGCGAAATCACCAGAACAATTGCACCAATGAATCTCTTCTTCATTTCATTGCACCTCCTTCCTTTGTTTTTTGTTGAGTTTATTATATCACAAGCAACGTATTATTGTCAAGCATCACCAAATATTTTTATAAATTTCTTGTTATCACATTTCGTCACCATTCGACACTTTTCTTTCGCTAAAACTGCCCTCCTGCCCATTGACATTTCCGCCCGAAAATGTTATAATGATATACAGAAAGAAAAAATTCTCCCACGAAAGGAATACTACTTATGAACAGATTTTCTATCGGTATCATGGCAGACTCCCTGCTCGGTACCTTCCGCGAAAACATTGAAAAGGCACGTGCCCTCGGCGGTCAGGGTGTACAGATTTACGCCGTTGACGGTGAAATGGCACCGTGGAACCTCACACCTGCGCTGATTGCCGAAAAGAAGTCCATTCTGGCGGCAAACGGTCTGGAAGTTTCCGCACTGTGCGGTGACCTCGGCGGTCACGGCTTCCAGCTGGCAGAGGAAAACAAGGTCAAGATCGAAAAGTCCAAGCAGATCGTCGACCTCGCGCTCGAAATGGGCACCAAGGTTGTCACGACGCACATCGGCGTTGTTCCGGATGAAAAGAACGACACCTACAAGATCATGCAGGAAGCCTGCAACGCACTTGCCGAATATGCTGATTCCGTCGGCGCATACTTCGCTGTCGAAACGGGTCCCGAGAAGGCTGACATGCTGAAAGAGTTCCTCGACGGTCTGTCCGCAAAGGGTGTCCGCGTCAACCTCGACCCCGCAAACCTCGCAATGGTCACGGCAGATGACCCGGTCAAGGCGGTCTATACCCTGCGCGACTACATCGTTCACACCCATGCCAAGGACGGCGTCAACCTCCAGCCCTGCGACCGCCACAAGATCTACGGCTTCTTCGCAACGGGCGGCGACGGCGGCGACCTGCGCGATATGCCCATCTGGGAATACTTCAAGGAAGTCCCGCTCGGACAGGGCTCCGTCGACTTCGACGCATACCTGGCAGCTCTCGCTGACATCGGCTACAAGGGTTATCTGACCATCGAACGTGAGGTCGGTGCTGACCCGGCGGCGGATATCGGTCTGGCAGTTAATTTCTTGAAGGAAAAGACCGCGAAATACGAACTGTAATTCATATTCGATGAAAAAGGAGAACCGTGGGTGGTTCTCCTTTTTTTGCGTGCGGTGTGTAACGATATACACGGTTAAATAATCAGATCATCGATCCGACAAGGTAATTTCCCATCCGGTCTCCGTATACTGTGCCGAATAGCCCTGCTGTACAGAAGAGGCAGGATATACATAGAAGACAAAGCCTTCATTTTGTGCGATTACCCACTCCATGTCAGATGTGGAATAACTATCGGACGGAAAACTATCGCACACAAAGAGTTTCTCACCTGTAGTCGGTTGGTACAGATCATATGCTCCGTGATATGTCCCGATCTCCGTTGAGCGGCGGACGGCAAACCATCCCGTTTCCTCGGAAATCGCGGCAATTTCATTTAATGTATAGTTGAAGAAGACATCATTTTCCTGAATCCATGCAATTTCTTCTGCATATGCTTCGTCGAGTGATGCAGCACCTGACATCCAGCTTCCGGTTTTCTCGGTCAGATGATATACATAGACATCACAGATGCCGTAATGCTGGATGCTGATGTACAATCGATCGTTTTGAATGAACAGGCTGTTGGCTTTATTATGATTATAATGAAACGGTTGAAGGGTCAAAGGATCGTCCGGAAAGGATCGCTGCGAAAGATTCACCATCCTGTGATTCACGGCATATCTCTGCGTTTCATTCACTGAAATTTCAACCAGCGGAATTTCCACAGATACACCTTCCACCGCGATCTCATGATCGCAGTCGTTGCGATCATCCGGATATGCCGAGACCTCTTTTATTTCAAACGTATCGGCAGCACTGGATAACAGAACATAATCCACACTGATAAACGATTTTTTATCGGGGGCTTGGGCAAGAAGATGAACCGTGATATCCGCCCCATCGACATCGATCCGAATATCAAACGGCGAAATTTCATGCCCCCTCACATCATACTCATACGGGATATACTGATCTTCACCATGATATAGATCGTATACAAAGTCAATGATCTGTTCGATATGATCATCTGAAATATCGGATATCCCAACCGTATGATTCCTATTGGTTTCTGTATCTGCCGTTGGCGCGGCAGTACAGGATATCAACACCAATAGCAGAACAAAAAGCCAACATACATTCTTCATGTAAAAGTATCCTCTCGTCGAAAATGATTCAGAGACCGTTGCCGTGAAATACAAGTGATGTTACAGATCTTTTATCGACAGGATCCATTTGCACATGTAATTTGTTCTACACCTTGATAAATTGTTGTCATATTCTATTCCTTTCTCTTTTCTCCATTCGGAGTATCAGAATTTGTTTTTATTCACGCGATGTGTATCGTTATACATTATGTATTATTGGATTCTTGTGTGAAAGATTTTCATCCTCTGATCGTCTGCAATCATGTTCTCGGCGTAGGATGCCGGATATTCCTGTGCATAACCAAAATGATTATATTCCGGCCATTCACCTGCAAGAGCCGCCGAGAAATCGATGTATCTGACCGTATCGCCGATCATAAATTGCAAACCGATATAACAGATACCGCCCGATTCAAACCCCCATGTGGACGGCCAGTATGCAATATGGTCATATGAAATATCCTCGGGAATCTCAATCGTGCATTTCCGATACGGCATCGGTGCATTGGGGGCATCTGTACGGTGCGGCTCAGCCAGATACAGCGCAGCCCCATGCGGCTCGGTCGGGTCAGAACCTGCAAACATATAATATCCATGATCCAGATACGCAATCAAACAAAGATCAAAGGTATCCGGCAGGACGTCCAAATCAAAACATATTCCTCGCTCCGCAGACCATGCCTGTAACCATTCTGCGATCTCCGCTTCTCCCCATGCAGACGCTTCGGGGATCGGCTCCATCGGGATGGCTGCCGCTGCACAAACTGCCCTCTCCAATGCTGCGGGTATCTGTGCAGCAGAAAAGGATGGCGTGTTCTGCCCTATAGAATCAGTGCAACCAGTCAAAAACAGCAAAAAGCAAAAGAAAATGATAAAAATCCGATAATTCATATGATTCCTCTTTCGTGCTTCACATCGGAACGCTTAACATTGTATAGACATTACTGGTTGTACTAACTTCATCATTAGATGCCTGGCAGGAATATTTTTTGCCGTCTTTCTTATAAGCAATTTGTGTTGAAGCACCACTGTCAAGTGCAATGATCCATCCATGGTTACAAATGTATCTTCATGAAAAGTTGCTGTTGCCATATTCTATTCCTTTTTCTTTTCTCCATTCGGAGTATCAATATATGTTTTATAAACGATCATTCCATCATCCCGGATAGCGATATTTTCTGCATCAGACGCCGGATATTCATATGCATATGTAAAATGATAGCCTTTATCATATTCATCACTGAACAATGCCGTAAACACCGTGCTTCTGCATATATCACCGTGAAAAATTTTCAACCCCAGATAACACACGCAGGATGAATCAGCCGACAGGATCGCAGGCCAATATTCGATCCGGTCATATTCGATGTCCTCCGGAAGCTCGATGGTGCATTTTCTGAATCCCTGCGACGCCTCGACCGTCCCCGTCCATACATTGTCCGTATTGGTCAGATACAGCGCAATGCCGTGCGGCTCGGTCGGGTCAGAACCGGCGTACAACTGATAACCGGGATATACATTTGCGCTGACACACAGGGTAAAGGTTTCAGGGAGTGCATCAAGCGTGAATTGCGGATACCATTCCTTCTCCCATGCCTGCCACCATTTTATGACATCTTCCTCATTGTCCAAATCGTATTCTTCGGTCAAAGATTCCGTCACAACATCCGTTGTCTGTACCGTTTCAGTTTCCATCATCACAGATTCCGTGACAGCGGCGGTTTCCGTGTCCTGTACCGACAAACCGGAGTGTGCGGTACAGGAACAGAGAAGTACCGTGAGGAGCATAAGCGCAAATCGTTTCATTGGAATGTCATCCTTTCTGCCTTGATAAGTTATATAACTGTATTATATAGTACCGTTTCTCAAAAAGCAAGCGGCAGAAAGGATTCTTCATCGAAATGTTACATTTCTCACGTCCCAAACGGCTTCACAAATCCGCACAGCGTATCATCGGCACGTGTATCCGTGACCATATCATCACGCAGCGCAGTCACCCCCGCCGGGATATCGACGACACAGGTGACAAGGTCATGAATGTCATCTGTACGTATGGGAAGCATCACGCCGTCCTCTTCGGAATACAGCCCGCCGTCCTGCCGGATACAGCTGCGCCAGAGCGGACGGATGGAGCGCTCACCGAGATCCAGACGCAGGACACGCGCCGCGCAGCGGTCACTGTCAGACACGGAAAATGTGCGCGTTTCATAAGCATCGTCATACGCAAAATACCCGTTGATATGACATGCGCCCGGCAAAGAACGCACGCGCATGCTGTTTTCAAGGACAGTCGGTGCAAAGGCGCTTCCGTCCTCCCCCGGCGCAACGCCGTTTCGGAAAAATGTGGAGAACATGCGCGCAAGGAATGCGGCGTCCACCGCCCGATCACCGCGCACAAGTCCGGTGTCCGTTGTTTCAACGGTCGTGGAATTGAAAATACCGCTTCTGAGACTCATAATTGTACCATCCCCGCTTGTGCGGGCCTTTCTTTTGTGTATCGTTTCACTTTATTGTGTATCGTTTTACATATGATGTTATCCGGAATCATTCCAGCCGCTGCAGCAGGGTTCGCAGATCCGGTGCATGCGAGCCGAAGCGCGGCTCTACGCGGACACAGCCGCCCTCACAAATATAGGAAACCTCCGTCACACGCGCCGACCATGTCATGCCGAGCGCCGCACTTGCGATGTCACACAGATCCCCGAGTGCATAATGTACGCCGCAAATCATGGATGAGGAGCAGACCGCCCCGACGGGCGGAAGCCCCACGCCCCATGCAGGCGTGATACCGACCGCACCGGACAGCCCGTCCGCAGAGACGGTATATGCCGCCGCCGTACCGTCCAGCGTCCGGATGCATGCATGCTCTGCCAGCCTCTGCCGTCCGCGCGCCAGAAGCAGGTTCCGGTATGCTTCCGCGCTCATCTGCGTTTCACCGTCATCGGAACGCAGATCACGCGCATCGACATACAGCTCGCGGCGCACCTCTGACGCATCCGTCCGCAGATCCAGCTCTGCCGTGACACGCGCCTCACCCTCCCCCTCTCCGGCGATATACGCATAATTGCGATAGTCGGTGACATCCGACAGAAAATCGAATTCGCCGGAGGAGGAAAAGGACGAAGAAAATATCGCGCGGCTGTTTTCTGTCTGTCCCTGTGTCCGGTCGAGCCCGCGACAAACGGAAAACACAAGCACACCTGCATCGAAATCGGGCAGGATGCGGTATGACATGCCGTGCGTACCGAGCGTCTCATAGAGCCACACATCGAGCGGTCGTCCGCTGACCCGGTCATCGATCGTTACCGTCAGACCGGCAGCATCGGTCACCTCGTCTGCCTGCGCCACAGACAGACACGGAATGGCACGTTCTCCGGCTTTGTCTGCCGCATTGCCACGCACAACCTCCTCGACCGCCCGGCAAAGCGTTCCCGTTACCGCCGTTCCGCGCGGAATGATCCGGTCGGACAAAAGCGATTCCGCCATGCGCCCGGAAACGGTCATCGTTTTGGCGAATGTCCCAGCCCTGCTGTCATCACCGCCGTTATACCGTATACGCTCTACCCGTCCGAGCCCCGGCCTTCCGCGCACCTCAAGATAAGCCGCGTTCAGCACAGCCGCAAACAGCGCACCTGTCATCGGCAGCACCAGCGTGAATGTGCCGCTGCTGCCCCACCGCTCCGTCCAGACAAGTGAAATTGCCGTATCGATCGGCCCCAGGGTGATTTGCAGGTTCCGATCCAGAAAATATAGTTCCATGGTAGTATCCTTCATGTTGTTTTTCATTGTTGTATTCCCATGCTCCGCACCTGCGCCGATTCCACAAGGAACTTATGCCCCGAAATACCGATTCCGGAATGAAATGCGGACATCGGGCGGCTCGAGCATCGCATCGGCGGTGATCTTCAGCGTATTGACACCGCGATTCAGTGCAAAGAACGTACTGCCGCGATCAAACAGCAGACAGGGTTCGCCGTTTTTCAGCACATATTTCGCACCGGGAACGGTAGAAACGGTCAGTGTATCACCCTTTTCAAGGGACGTGAGCAGACGGATATACGCCCCGTCCTCCTCGCGTGTGATCGCAGGATTGACCATCCCCGCCGTACCGCCGGCATCCATAGCCGTCAACTGCAGGACAAATCCGGTCGGCGCATCGCCGGTGTTTCTGACCGATACAGTATCGGCACAGCGTATCAGACCGGATGTCAGACCGCAATCCCCGGTTACCGTCAGCGGAAAGGATAAAAGCGGTGTGACAGTTTTTGCAGCATCTCTGTTCACTGCTTCCGATTGAAAATACGGTTCGGGACAGAACAGCGGCACGCGAACACGGATAAATGCATGCAAGCTTTCCTGCGTCAGTGTCACTCGCCCGGACAGCATGCACGCGGCGGCACGGGTGACGGTTTTTCCGTCGACCGAACGCATAACGGTCAGTACCCCGTCAGCGGTCGGATCAAAAAACGACAGCAGCGCCGCGCGGTATGCTTCCCGGTTGTCATGATCCGCAATTTCAAAGACGAGCGTCATATCGCGTCCGGCGATTCTGCGTGAAAGCACGGCATCGCCGCCGCATGCCGCATGCGCGGCCGTTTCGATCACCGCTTCCGCGCCCTCACTGCCGGAAAAGCCGGAGCTCAGAAGCCGATACGGTGAGGCATGTCCGCCGATGGTAATGGAACGACCGCCGAGCTGCAGACGAACGGTCAGATCAAGCTCATGCGCCATACAGCATCACCTCCATTGTATCACGGATCGCTTTTGCATACCGATGCGGCGTTTCAACGGGCTTCTGGAACACAAAGGTCTGCCCGATCTCCGTCCGTGATGCGGACACCGTGTCTGTTTCTTCCGGTGTGCGCAAGACAGCCGGAGACACGGATGCCGGTACAGATGCATTCTGCACAGCATGCCTGAGCATAACAGCAGCACCGGTCAGCGACAGAGGTACCGCATCTGTCTGCGCGGCGGCCGGCGACGGGATGTGCGATCGTCCCGTCTCCCTCATCCCTGCCGGCGAATGGGGGGCTGTGAGCATCTGCGACGCGGTATGCATATCTGTGATGTTCTGTCCATCGCCCGCATCAGCCGAAACGCGCGGTGCCGAAAAAGCGACCGCACCCGAAACCGCGCTTTGTGCGGCATCCTGCGCCGTTTTTGCAAGTGCCACGGCGGCACGGGCAACGGTCTCCGTACTGTCCGAGAGCCCCTGCGCAATGCCCGCACCGATCTGCGCACCGACCTCCTCACGCATCAGACGCGAAGGAGAGCGAATGCCGAGAGCATCCTTGAGCGTGGACAGCATCCGGTCAGCGACGGTGCGGAGTGTGTTCCACAGCGCGTTTGCACGCCCCTGAATACCGCTGATGATGCCTCCGATGACCGCACTGCCGATACCTGAAAAGCGTGTGATATAATTGTTTGCGTTGTTCCATGCGGCGGAAAGTGAGGTGCGCAGTGCGCCGCCCAGCCGCACGCCGCCGCCGGAAAGTCCCGCGGATAACGATCCGATCAGGCGTCCTGCAAGTCCGCCGATCCATGAAGTCAGGGCAGCGCCCTCACTTTGCGTCTGTCGTCGAATGGAAGCCGCGCGGGCGGCTGCAAAGGCTTCCAGCTTGGACATCGCCGTTTTCATTGCTTCGATGCCCGAAAACACCTCGGATGCGTCCAGTTCCGCACGGATCAGAACCTGTCCGTCTGCATTCTGCATATACAAATCCCTCCGGTTTTGTTCTATTTCTATTTTGCCGATCATTGTGTATCGTTTCACATTTTGCCGTACGCACCGATCCTCCAAGGGTTTTGGTTGATTTCAGTTCTGCAAACGAACAGCAGAAGATACGGGCGTGCGGCAAACGGAAATTAAAAATTCGGTTGTTCAGCAGGCTGTAAAGCCATATCGTACCAAACAGTATTGTGTATCGTTTTACACATCCTGCTGTCCCGATGCTATCCGGCAAAGCTCCGCATAATCGGGAATCCGACAGGCCAGCTTTTGTGCGGCGAGCATGACACGTGTCTCATCGTCTGCAGCGTCCTCAGGATGGATCGCGCGCAGTGCCATGGTCTGCCGCAGGGTGCTGTTCTCAGGCAATGCGTCAAACAGCGCATCAAACTGCCACAGATGCAGCGTTTCCGTATACAGATCCATCCGATATGCGGCCCGGAATGCTGCATAAACGGCCGGCATATCCCACAGATACGAAAAGACCTCGTCCCGCTCATCCGTCGCCGTACCCAAGACTACGCCTTGCCCGATGCCGTGTCGTTCATCGGATGTCGGTTCGGTATCATCCGCCGATGCAATGACCTCCAGCCGTTTCTGCAGACGTTCGGGCGACATCCGACCGTCGAGTAAGTACCAGAGTACCGCATGCAGAAGCGCTTCATCCTCGTCAGCCCCGGCCGGCGGCATCTCCAAAAAGAGCAGACGGCGGACAGTGTCGAGCATAATCCCGCGCCTCATCCGCAGGTACGGATCCCAGAACAGCTGTCGGACACGGATACCGATACGGAAATCCGTACGGATCGGATACATCCCCCCGCGAACTGTCAGTTCATGCGGCAGATGCCAGAACGGCAGATTCATGTACGCGCCGCCATGGGATCCGGTACTCCGCCCGCCCCTGCAGCACCGTCAAGATACAGCTTCTGCACCATTGCATCATGGCGCGATTCCTCGTCAATGCAGGCGTGCAGATAGGTAATGAAACGCTCATAAGCACGGCCGGCAGCAGCGGCACTCGGAACACTCCCGACAATTTCATCGCCGCGCCCCGGAAATACCGTCTCGAAAAAGTCATGATACAGTGCATACAGCATACGCATCTGTTCCGACGGTGATACAGCATCGTCGGTCTCACCGGCAGTCCGCATTGCGCAGACACGTGGATACTGCTCGGCAAAAGCGCGTTCCAGCCGCAGCACGTCGTCTGCGTTTGTGATATCAAAGGCATATCGCTTCTCGCCGTTGACAAACGGTTTCATTCAGACAGCTCCTTTCCATTCAACATTGTGTAACGTTTTACCATTCGATGAATTCCAGCGACTCGGTGTCAAATACGCCGTAAACGGGATCGCCGTGCGCCTTGAGCGTACCGGAGCAGATCAACGCATCGGTACCCGTTCCGAGCTTCGCCGGACATACGGTATACTCACGCCGATAGGCATGCGCATGACCGTCATCGTTGCGGTTCTGCAAAAACGCAGTAACGACTGTGACGACCGCGGCATCACCGATGGCCTCGGATACGGTAATTTCCATCAGTGCCGCCTGTACCGCATCTGCATCGAACACATCAAACGCATATGTCACACTCGGTGCAAATCCGACCAGATCGGTACGTTCGGACGATTCATGGATGTACTGACGTGCATATTCACGGGGGTTTTTATTTTCGGTGAAATCGGTAAACCCCTCACCGATCTCACAGTACACACCGTTGACCAGCATGTACGAACGCATATTGTTTCTGGTTACAAGACCCATATTCGTCTTCTCCTTACGTTAATTAAATGCTTGTATAGAGCTCCACACGGAACTGCAGCTCCCACATCGCGCCATCCGCATGCAGCGCAATGCGTGCCGGATGACCGGACGGACGGATGCGATAGGTACGTCCCTCGGCTTCAAAAGTCTGCCCGGCTCGTACGGCATAAGCGGCAAGTGCATCGAAAAATGCCGCAGTCCTGCGTCTTGCATCGGTGTCGGCATCGTATACACGGGCTCGGATGGCACACGCACAGACATAGGTCGTCCCGCCGTGAATATAGCGCCGCACCCCGGAAAGCCCCGGTTCCATGGAAAACACCGCCGCAGCGATCGGCGCACGAACGATGCCCCCTTTACGCGGTACCGTGTCCTCTGCCGCAGGTGACCGCGCAGGGTACCGTTCATCCTCAAAATCCAGATGCAGCGCATCATCAAAGCCCTCAAATGCTGCGAAGAATCGATACAGCGTATCCGCCGCCGAACGGTACTGCCCGTCCGATAGTTCATCAATCGATGTCATCTGCCGTCACCTCCCCCGACAAAGCCCTGCTTCACCGTCTCATGCACCGCCTCAAGCCATCCCGGCTGAGCGGCATTTCGCGCCCCCTCAAACCAACGCGCTCTGGCATGCGGATGGTGTTCTGTCCGGAAGCGGATACGGCGCCCGTCACCGTAGTAGACTGCCCGGGCATAGGGTGTCTTCCAGACAACCGAACAGCCGAACCCTGCCGCTGTGTCGGTAACCGATGACCGGGTTCCGCTGCGTGACAGATGTCCCGTGTCATAGGGAACATACGGGTCACTGTCGTGCAGGATCGCATCACCGAGCACCCCGACCGCCGAAGAAAACGCACTGCTGCAGCGCGCCCCAAGACCGGCATCGTCAAATTTCGTTTGCAAACCGAACGCGATCATATGTCATCTCCTCTCCTCGATTTGTGTATCGTTTCACATATTCGTTTATCGTTACACAACCCGTTTCGCTTCAAACAGCACCCAGTCGACCAGCGTCCCGCAGGAAAGGCGCGGCGGACAGGACACCGTGTCCATGCGGTAAACCTGCGCCCCGGCCGCCCGTGCCGCCGCAGGTGTTTCCCACGCCTGCCAATCACCGGGAGCGATGAGATCCGCCCCTGCCAGCGGCAGAACAGCACCGTCCCCCGCATCATCGGACGGAAACAGAAAGCCCTGCAGCACCGCCTCTGTCCGATGGGTGGTCTGCTCCCTCCCGACAGACAGCGATGTTGTCACCGCCGCATCGTAAAGCGACGCATGATAGACAACACCGCCCGACATCCCCTCCGACAGATAATGCCAGACGGTTACAGGTGCACAGATCTCCGGATTCTTCATCAGATCCACAGCGAGATCACTCCTCCCCTGCGCAGAACAGATACAGTCATTGGACAGACTTCCATGCCGAACAACCGCAGATGCCCGTCATCCCCCGCCGCTGCCCGCTCCACGGAATATCCGCCGAAGCTTTCGCGGATCGGTCGCTCATCCATGCATGCGGCCACAGAACCGCGCTGGCGGATAAACCAGATCTGCCAGTGTACGGCCTCCTGCACCGCACCGTTTGCCGCATCCACCGCGCGTCCGGCAAGGAAATCCACCATGCAGGACGCGATGCGGCTGTACCGGGCAAAGTCGGATACAGAAATATCATCCTCAAAGTCCGCCATATACACCGCGCGGTCACCGTAGCCGGACACAGCCCCGGTATCGGCCGCCGCGGTCATTGCTTCTGCCATCGGCACACACCTCCCATCCTGTCCGCCGTCATCAGCCCAGACAGCGAACCGCCAGCTCCGGATAAATCGTCTTGTAGGCGTACAGCACGTCCATGGACAGCATTTCACGCTTGTACTTCATGTCATAGCCGCGTACAACGCGCAGAGAAATGCCGTCAAAGGAAGTGACATATGATTCGACCCCTGCGGGCGTCGACAGCGGACGGGTAACAAACGCAAATGCAGAGGGATGGAACGCGAGATTCGCGGTATGCGCACCGATGAAATTGACCGCCTCCCCGGCCTCCAGCGCAGGCAGTGCAGGGCTGACAGCCACACCGGCAACGGTATTCGATGCAGCCTCTGCGGAATCCGCGGTCACGGTATAGGTGCTGCCGCCGATCTTGAGCAGATCACCTGCGGTAAAGTGTCCCTGCAGTTTCGTACCTGTGATGTCAAGGACAGATGCGCCCGCACCGACCGTGCTCTTGACAGTAAGCCCCTCCGCTGCCGTCATGCCGCTTTCGTGACGGACGACCGCCTGGCTCATGTAGTTGTCGATGCCGAAGACACGGCCGATTGCACCCTCACGCAGTGCATCGGTCGAACCGCTCTTCTCCGCATTGACAAGTGCCGGGACAGACGCAAATGCGGTATCCGCGGCCGTATCCCAAACGGCACAGCGCGGCGCCTGCGGTACACGGGCATCGTTGAGCGCACCGCGGACAGCGGCGAGATCCTCCAGCATGCCGGGCGTTTTACCGGCCTCCCCGACGGTCTGCCAGACATCGCGGTACAGCGCCAGACCGTCCGCATTGAGCTTTTCCGCCAGTGCGATCGCGGCAGGCTCGATGAACAGACGCTCCACAGAATCGAAATTCAGCGCCGCATCGAGTGCGGAAACCTCAATGTCGACAGAAGCGATGCGGTCGAGCTTGACCTCAACAGATCCCTCCTCCACATCCTGTGTCTGTGCACCAACCTCGGGATCGAAGTCCTGCGCAACATAGTTGACGGGCTTGCGCACCTGCACTGTATCGCCCTGCTTCGCCGCCAGCGCATCGGAGTAGTCGGTATGTACCAGACGCGGGAAGACAAGGTTGTTCATCAGATGCGGAAGCGCCGTGCGTGCGATCTGCTGCAGATTAACAAAAGAATTTGCCATGTTTGTGTTTCCTTTCTTTTCTATAAAATGGATGAAAAAAACGGTTCTCCGGCCGTCATGCATCGGTCCTTCATATTCGCTTCGCGCGCCGCGTGATGCGTGGCCGGGAGATGCATTTTGTTCATGCTTCAGATTCGGTTATCGGCTTCCCCGACGATGGTTTCTGCGCGCATAGAACGCGCGGTAATACGCCGCGTCATCCATTGCGGCAGGATCGGCGGCGGCGAGCACACCGAGGCGCATCGCCTGTGCGGCGGTCTGCGAACGGTCATCGGCAGCTGCGGATGATGCTGTCGGTGCGTTGAACAGATATGCCTTTGTGCGGCGCAGACCGTCAATCTTTGCGCGGACAGCCGTGACATCGGGAACACCGTCCTCGCCGATGACAATATCCCCATCCCCGATCTCGATCAGACATGCAAGGTCGCCGGGATCGCGAGCACCGGATGCGGCATACAGCTGCTCCAGCGCATATGCCGTGCGCATTTTTGCCATAGCATCGCGGTGTTCGGCCATGACAGTATCGGAAATGCTGTCTGCCGCATCGCCCGCAGCAGCCGTCAGTTGTTCATTGTGTTCCATGTTGTCTCCTTTCATGATTCGGTTTTGTTTTCTTTTGTCCGGTGCAGCATCTCCGTGATCGTTCGCGCATGCGCCTCTGTATCGCCGTAATGGCGGACCCGGTATTCCCAGGGGGCAAGGATACCGGCATGCACCTCCGACAGATCACGCGCACGCTCGGCGGCAGGATCGATGAAGAAGCTGTCATCGAAATCAACCGTAATACGGACGGGTTCTGCCGTACCGTCCGGAAGCGCGGCAGCGTGCAGATCATGTGCGATGTACCATGCAATGCGTGCAAGCGTGCGCAGAAACTGCTCCATATGCAGATAATGGCGCGAGGCATTGCGGAACATTTCCTGCCGTTCCCCGGCATATTGTGTCGCTGTGACAACACGGTCATCGGCGAAGCGGTAGTGCCGTGTGCCGAAGCCCACCTTGAACGACAGATAGTCCAGCTGTGCCTGCAGTGCCGTGCAGTTTTCCGCAGCACGCAGGGCGGGATTGTGCTCAACGATCATCGTATCCGCCGCAAGATCGCCGTCCCCGACCGTCATGAACAGCTGCTGTGCCACATCGTCCGGTGCAACACGGTTGCCGAAACGATCCTCACCGATCAGTTCCCGGTTCATGAAAACTTTTTTACCGCCGAGATACAGATCACGGCAGAAGTTGTTGTACGCAAGATCGACACCCTTGAGATTGTCGTAGGCACAGGCAAAGATCGACTCACCCATCCCGTGTGCGGCGGCGAGCGGATCGGTCGGCTGGCTGTTCGGCGTCAGAATGGCAAACAGCGGGCATGCGGTGAAAAAGAACGGTTTGATGCCGTACGGAAGTGCGGTCATCCGATACGACTCATCCAGCGCATAATTGGTCACAGACCACATCCCCGTTCCGCACCTGCAGTGCACCGATAAAAGCATCGCAGGCGGCGTGTCATCCGGTTCAAAATCCTCATCCCATGCATCTGCATCAGCGTCGGGCCCGTCCCATGCATCATCGGGGAAATCACCCTCGCCGCTGTCCGTCATGCCGATCAGCGGTGCACCGAGGAATGCGCAGGAAACGATCTCGCCGTTTTCGATCTGCAGAGGAACGATCTGGTCAGCCGGTAAAAAGTCGACCGCCATCCCCTCCGCCCTCACAAGCATGTCACTGTCGTCGTATTCCGCACCGGCCGGCGTAACGACCGCAGCCCCCGTGCCGAGCGCAAACACTTGCTCTGTAAACGCATGCAGCCTGCCGCGGAAACGACCCTGCGTCAGAACACCGTCCTGCCCGCCGTCCCCGCCGAACAGCACGCGGTCAAGCGCGGCATCCCCGGTCGTAATGCGCGTCTTGTCGTTGCACAGCACCGTCGCCCAGTCCTCGCAGATCTTCTTTGCCATGCCCATTTTGTACATTTCACGACGGCGCGGTGCAAGACCGGCATGGTGCTCCGTCGTCATGTGGAACGGATCCCATGTCCCACCCCACCATGCCCGCGCCTCGCCGATCGGCGTATACAGACGCGGAGGCGGCGCATAGCCGTACCGTTCCTCCAGAAATTCCAGAATCGGATCAATCATGTTCGCTTCTCCTTTTTGGTTTATATTTTTTGATAAAAATTTTCACGGATCGGTCTGCCCACCGACCGCATACCCGATGCACACATTCACCTGAACTTTCTGATAAATGTCTCAAATGCATATTCAAATGCATCCAAAATATCAATGTCCGAGGTGAAGTTGTCCAGCCGCACATCGCCTGCTGCCGCAGGATCCCACATCGCACCGCAAAGACCGGCACTCAGCTGCCCGCATGCCCCCTCGACCAGATGCAGCCGTCCGGATGCCATCAGCGACACTTCACAGGCAATGCGTTCTGTGATAGGCAGCTTCCGCGCATTCTGCAGAGATACCGCACGGACACAGGGATGCGCGGAGGCGCGAAGCGCACGCTGCAAGCCGTGAATGAGGTATTGCGCCTCGCTGTCGCAGAACAGATATCGGATCGGCACGGACGGATAGAGGCTGTGCATCTGCAGAAGAAAGCGTTCTGCCGCCGCACTGACATCCTCCGATGTGATGTCATACCCGCCGGTACCGCCGCCGAGGACCGCCTCACCGAGCGCATAAAGCCCGGTATAACCCGGAGGAAATCCGACACAGACAAACGCGGTTTTCGAGCGCGTCCCGCCGAAGTCCACACCAACCGCGGCAAATGCCAGCGGCGGCACATCCTCCCGTGCAACGGCAAACGCTGCGGGATCATCGGCGTAGCGTGTGTAGATCATCCCCTCCGCCGCACAGCGCTGTCCTTCAATGTCACGCCGGTACCACAGTGACCCCGGCTCATACTGTGCGATAATCTGCTGCAGCCGCGACTGCGGGATCGCCGCATTGTCAAAAATGGTAAACCGTTCGTGGTTGAAAAAATCCGGTGCAAGCTGCCCGCCCGCGGTCATTGCTGCATATCGGTCGAGATAATCGCGGTAGATCGGAGCACCGGGCGCATCGGGATTCAGATCCCAGAAGATGCGCCGATCCGCCGCCGCCAGCTGACGCGAAAATGCTTCGCGAATAAACGTCGGATGATGCAGATTGATCTCTGTCGCCAGCCACATGCCGATCGACAGCCCGCGGATGTGCTTATAGGCATCTGCGTTCTTGCCGCCGACAAACAGTACCGTCTTTTCACCCGTCGGTGTCTGCACCGTCATCGCGTCACACCCCTTGTAGCTGTGCCATCGGCTGCGTCCGCGGAAGATCGCCTCCAGCCCGAACCCGCCGCAGTCACCCAGCGTCACCTTTGCACACCCGCCCGTTGCCCCGCTCGCCAGATGCAGCCGATCCGATGTCGTTTCCAGCAGATGCGCAAACACAAATACGTTGTCGACCGTTTTGCCCGATCGCACCGCCCCCTCCGCAACATTCAGTGTACATGTAAGCGCCCGCCGCATATATGCTTTGTGCTTTTCATTGAATTTGTACGGTATCATCCGTCCCACGCCCTCCATTCGACCGTTTTCCCATCCCGCCCCTCCCTTACTTCCCGCCCGCCGCAAAACCGAACAAATTTTGTTCGGTTTTGAAGACAAAAATTTGCCACAGCAAAAAATTCCTCACCTCTCGCCCTGACCGTCACCCGTATCCGTCATCTTCTGTGCCGTCAGCATCGCCCCGTCGCCGAATACCGCACGCCGGATGGCCGCCATCTGTTCAATGTCCCGCCCGGATGTATCCGCCGCCTGCTGTTTTTTCTCTAACATTTCGTAATAGAGCTTGATTGCACGGATATCGCCGTTCTCCGCCAGTGTCAGCAGCTGCGCCCATACAGCTTCGCTCCCTCCCGGCACCGAGGGAACATTTTCTCCGGTTTTTCCGGTCTTTTTCCCATTCGTTCTCATTTGTTCTGATATCGCCTCGTTATAATCCAGAATTTCTGTTCGTTTTGTTTGTGAACACATTATAACACACGAATTTCTGTTTGTCAATACTTTTTGATAAAGTTTTCAAATTCATAGAAATTCCATATTTCAAAAAACACAGGTTCATATTTCTGTCATAGGATCAACACAAATCATTCAGATCGCGCAGATACCCGCACAATACCGCACAGCATCAGAATTTTGCATAAAATTGTAAACATTCCCGCACACCTCTTGCATTTTTCTGCATTCTGACGTATAATATTGAAAATAACAATCATCCCCCCGCTCCGTACAAGAAAGGAATTACCCGATGAAATGTCCAAACTGCGGTTATACCGACTCCACCGTCACCGACTCCCGCCCCGTTGAGGAATACACCCGTATCCGCCGCAGACGGGAATGCAAGGCTTGCCAGAAGCGCTTCACCACATACGAGATCGTCGATACCATCCCATTTACCGTCATCAAAAAGGACGGCACAAAGCAGCTGTTCGACCGTAATAAGCTCCTCTCCGGTATTATGAAGGCCTGCGATAAGCGTTCTGTCACAACAGAACAGATGGAAGCGCTCGTTTCCGAGATCGAGGCCGAGCTGCAGAATTCCCTGCACACCGAATTCACCTCGCGCCATATCGGTGTCATGGTCATGGAGCGCCTCAAAGCCCTCGATGAGGTCGCTTATATCCGCTTTGCTTCCGTTCACCGTGAATTCCGTGACCTGCATACCTTCATGCAGGCGCTGGAGGAGATGACGAAGAATAAGGAAGATAAGGGATAAAAGCTCCCTCCCAGAGGGAGCTGTCACCGCAGGTGACTGAGGGAGTTCAGCCACGCAAAACATGATGGTATGCTCAAATGACTGCTCCGCCGTTTTTGCAGTCTTTCGGTTTTCTGTCGTGCGGATCATGACTCCCTCCGTCACGGCAAAGCCGTGCCACCTCCCTCGGGGAGGGAGCCTTTTCATTACCCCCAAAAAATTTCCCGAAGAAATTTCCGTTATGTCTTGACGATTTCCGTCGCACATGGTATAATAGAAATAACAGGTTTTAACAACCGCACAGAAAGGAGAATCCACATGGATTTCACAAAAAACGTTAAGTACTTCAAGCAGAACAGCAAGCTGTTCCTGGCAGGTATCCCGGTCATCATCATCGGTATCGTGCTCGCAATTCTTCTGAATTACCAGACACGTATCATTGGTATTTTGATTGCTGTTGCCGGCGTCGTTTTCATGATCGCAACGCTCACCGGCGGTATGAAGGACGATGACATTGACAATGCTGTCGCATCCAAAATGAACACCATCGAAGCAGATGCTTCCGAGGTCTTCAAGTTCCCCCGCAGATACGAAGTCATCCATAAGGCTGTCATTCTCGGCGGCTTCGACTTCACCCGTGAATCTTCCGTCCCCGTCAAGCGCGGTAAGGACCTCAAGTACAGAACCGAGTACTACTGCGGTCTGCTCATGAACTTCACCAACGACGGTCTGCGTATCCTCTCCAGAAAGTTCTCCATCCTCAAGGATGACTGCGTCGAAGAAAACCTGCATTTTGCATGGGAAGAAGTCATCTCCTCCCAGCTCGACGAACAGGAAGTCACCTTCAAGATGGTCGACGGCAGCGACTGCACCCTCAAGGTTGATGTTTATAAAATCAATCTGAAGGACGGCAAGACCCTCGAGTACTGCATCAAGAACACCGCAGACGTCGACGAAGCCATCGACATCATCTACCGTCAGTCCGTCCGCGTCAAGCAGGAAGAACTGAAGGCAAAGACCGCTGAAAACGCATAATCGTTCCCGCGATCAATCGTCAAAAAGCAAACCTCCCACGGCAGAAATGCAAACTCTGCCAAGGGAGGTTTTTTCATGTGATGCCGTTTATCTTTGCATATCGTCCGCCCGCTTCTTCCACTTGTTCTCGCCGAAATAATCGCTGAGTGCCGCAACCTTGTCGTAAAAGCACAAAAGCCACCCGGCGGCCGTTTTCGGCGGAATCGGGATCAGCGGAAACATGTGCCGGAGGATCATATCCTGCTCAATCGGAGTCAGGTCCGGATACCGCGCAAGCGCGTTTTCAAGCGCACGGCCGGCATGGACAAATCCGTGCAGATACCGCCGCGCACCGCGGATGTCGTGCCAGTCATACAGATAATAATCATGCAGAAGTGCCCCACGCAGAAGCTCCCGCCGCGTCGTCTTCATTTTGAAGCGCCTGTGATGCCGGTCACATAAATACGCCACCTTCAGAGAATGATCGTAAACACTGCCCTTGATATGGTGCCTGTACTGTTTCATCCGACGGTATTCCTCTGTTCGGATGATCTCATCGACATATGCAGGTAATTCTTTTTCCGTTTGTTTCCGTTTCATACTTTAACACATCTTCCAATCTTAATTCCATCATCGCCCACGGTCACCGCGGGCATGTTCCGTATCTGACATATGCATCATTCCGTATTCTGCTGTGAATTATGTTATCCGATGTATGTTTGGAAATGTTTTTTATTCTGTTTCTGTTCTGTTAAATCCCCC
>JAFTLK010000342.1 GCA_017455975.1 Clostridia bacterium
TCAGCGACAGAACCCAACCGAGCATACACGACAGTGCCAGCACAAACAGCGCAAGCAGCAAAAACAGCACGGTCAGGCGGACGAGGATGCCCACGGAGAACCCAACAAACCAGATATGGCAGACAAGCGCCGGCAGAATGACAAAGGAACCCCAAAGCAGATTCATCAGATAAAGGGAAGTCATCCGCGCAAGCAGAATCACCGACGGCGGAATCGGCATTGGCAGCAGCTGTGCATTGTCCTTTGCTTCAAACAGCATACTTTTGGCAAGGAACACCGTACCGATCAGCATAAACATCGAGCAGACAAGCAGTGCAAGCGTCATATAAAGCCAGTCAAAGCCCATTCCATGGAACGGCTCGGCAATCACACCGAACACCATGCCGAACATGAGCATAAACGACAGACCGGCAATCCCCCATAGAATCGCCATACCGATACCACCGCGCCGGGACTTCTTTTTTGCTGCAGTCGAGGTCTGACGGGTCATCCGCATACCGATGTGGGTCATCTGGACACGCAGAAGCGTTTTGTATTGCATCATGGCAAGTCCTCCGCTCTCACATGGATGCAGAAGCATCGGACGGTGCTTCTGACCCGTCGGAAACATCCGCCTGCGACAGTTCAAGGAAGACCTCCTCAAGCGATCCGTCGCCGAGCACTTCCTCCATCGTTCCCGACGCGATCAAACGTCCTGCACGGATGATGGCGACCTTGTCGCACAGCTTTTCCGCAACCTCCAATACGTGCGTTGAGAAGAAAATCGCACCGCCGGCATCACAGTGCTCACGCATGATCGTCTTCAGATGATGCGCGGCAATCGGGTCCAGCCCGACAAACGGTTCATCCATCAGAATCAGACGCGGCGCATGGATCAGTGCACCGATGATCGCCAGCTTCTGCTTCATGCCGTGCGAATAGGTGGAAATCGGCTGCGCAAGGTCGTCGCGGATGGCAAACAGCGTGGAATACCGCTCAATACGCTGTGCACGGTCAGCGGCAGAAACGCCGTAGATATCGGCGACGAAGTTCAGATATTTGATGCCAGACAGAAATTCATACAGATCGGGGTTGTCGGGGATATACGCCAGCGCACGCTTGCACGCCATCGGATCGTCCTTGATGCTGTGACCGTCGATGCGGATCTCCCCATCGTTAAAGTCAAGCAATCCGCATGCCGCCTTCAGCGTGGTCGTTTTTCCGGCTCCGTTATGACCGATGAAGCCATAGATTTCCCCGGGCGCGATGTGCAGGGTCAGATCATCCACCGCCGCGCGGTCGCCGTAATATTTTGTAAAGTGTTCAATATGAAGCATAGCAGTTCCCTCTCTCTGACAGGTTTGTTGATATCTTTTTGATATCATGTTGATTATACCATATCTTTCCTGTTTTGTCAATAGAGCAATGTTGGCTTTCTCCGCATTTCACAAAAGAACAAAATAACGGCCGGACATCGCTGTGCATTCCGTTCACGGTATACCGGGCGATATCCTGCCGTTCATGTATGTTTTTTTCAGAGTGTCATCTGATCCCAATCCCGGGGGAAACCCATAGCGCGGAGCAGTACCCCGGCACGCACGGTCGGGCTCTGCCGATCAAAATGCGCAACGATCATCCGGATGGCATCGGTACAGCGTGCATAATCGTCATCATCGAGCAAATAACGGAACACAACCAGCAGCGCAAACATGTCGCAGCCGGAATACGCACTGCGGTCCTGCAGACCCGGATGGGCAGTCCTTCTCACCGCCGGCATCATCGGAATGGCATCGGGACTGCGGTAAGCGTACAGGCAGTCATTATGCGCACAGACATTGCGGAAATCCTGCATCAGATCCAGCATACGTCCAAGCGTTCCCTCTCGCAGATCGGGAAACTGTGCCGCTACCTCCGCCCGGATTTCCGGCTTGCAGCAGCGGAAAAACCGCAGCAGCGTTCCGACGGACAGCGTCTTGAACAGCACCCACAGCGGAACATTGCCGTACCGCTCTCTGTGATGGCGGACATAGACTGCTTTATCCGAACGGTTGGCCGCGTAGTCAAGCTCACCGATCAGACGGTTGATCTCTTTTGCATCCGGACCGTCCGTATCGTAGTTTTCCCGTGTCAGATACGCCTGCTGTCCGGAACCGCAGCGCTTGGAAAAGGCATACGACAAAAGCGACCGCATATGAATTTCGATGCGGAGAATGTATTTGAAGCAGAGCTGGCGCAGATTCTCATCCAGCTTATACAGAGCCAGAAGCTCCTCAAACGTAGTGCCGGGCAGATATTTTCCGCGCCGATCCGGCTTGAAGATGGCCTTATAACCGTTGACAAGCTCGTAATACCCGATCTGTGCAAGCATTTTCCGGGCAAACGCCTCGTCGCCGACGGTCATGCCCTGTCTTCGCAGGCCTGCGATCTGCTCGTCATAGGTAAGAAACCGTTTTTCATTCGGTGTCATGGATTCAGCGGAACAACGGATACTTTTCGCAGAGCTTTGCAACCTCAGCACGGACATATTCGCCGTTCGCTTCAATATCCTTTGCCGTCAGTGCCATCAGATGTGCGACATGACGCATATCGTCTTCCTTCAGACCGCGGGTCGTGACCGCCGGTGTCCCGACACGGATACCGCTGGTCAGGGACGGCTTCTGCGGGTCATTGGGAATGGCGTTCTTGTTGACGGTGATATGAACCTGGTCAAGGCGTGTTTCCATTTCCTTGCCGGTGATGTTCATCGGACGGAGATCGATCAGTGCAAGGTGGTTATCGGTACCGCCGGAAACGAGGTCAAAGCCCTCTTCCTTGAGTGCGGCAGCAAACGCCTTGGAATTGAGCACAACCTGATGCTGGTATTCCTTGAATTCGGGCTTCAGTGCCTCACCGAAGCAGACAGCCTTCGCCGCGATGATGTGCAGCAGCGGACCGCCCTGGATACCCGGGAAGATCGCCTTGTCGAGCTTCTTTGCAATTTCCTCATTATTAGACAGAATCAGACCGCCTCTCGGACCGCGCAGGGTCTTGTGTGTCGTCGTGGTAACAACGTCTGCATACGGAACGGGGGAGGGATGCTCGCCTGCCGCGACCAGACCTGCGATGTGCGCAATGTCGACCATCAGATATGCACCGACCTTATCCGCGATCTCACGCAGACGCGGGAAATCGATGACGCGCGGATATGCCGACGCACCGGCAACAATCAGCTTCGGCTGATGCTCGATGGCAAGTGCTTCGAGTGCATCGTAATCGATGTAGCCTTCATCATTGAGCCCGTAGGGGACAAAGTTATAGTATTTGCCAGAGAGATTGACCGGGCTGCCGTGGGTCAGATGTCCGCCGCACGCAAGGCTCATACCGAGAACGGTATCACCGGGCTGCAGCAGTGCGACATATGCGGCAGTATTGGCCTGTGAGCCGGAGTGCGGCTGCACATTGGCAAACTTTGCGCCGAACAGCTGCTTTGCGCGCTCGATGGCAATGGTTTCGACAACGTCGACCTTTTCGCAGCCGCCGTAATAGCGCTTTCCGGGATAGCCTTCGGCATATTTGTTGGTCAGAATGGTACCTGCGGCAAGCAGGACAGCTTCGGATACAACGTTTTCGCTGGCGATCAGTTCAAGTCCGTCACGCTGGCGGTTATATTCCGCCTCAACGGCTGCGCCGATTTCCGCGTCAAATGCGGCAAGCTCGTGAATCTTATCAAGAATCATGTTGGTTTCCTCCGTTTTATATGGAATTGTATTTTTTCATATTCCTGTTTATTATATCACAATGTCCGGCAATTTGCAAGAGGACAGCGCAAAAATTATCGGAGCCGCTCGGCATCTTCATCCAAATATCGGGAATACCCCAAAGCAGAATGCAGTATGAGGGTATTTTCACCAACTTTCCCGCCGTTTAGGTTCCCGCTTTACAAAGAAATTGAGATTTTTTGAAAAAACGCCAAAACCCCTTGACCAAACAGCACTTGCGTAGTATAATCATTATGGCGGAAAATGTTGCAATTCAAAACAGCACCGCCGCAATCCGATCCCGAAAATTTTATTTATTATATCATCAGAAAGGAAGGTCATACTTTATGATGAAACTCGGCATCATCTGCAGCCAGCCGACCAAGGAAAATACAGAGTACGTCAAGAGCCTCGGTCTTTCCTGCGTCGAGATCTGCAACAACAACAATGAAGAGACCCTGCGCTGTCACGAAAACATGGCAGACTACATTGCCAATGTCCGCGAGGCTGGTCTTTTCTTCAGCTCTGTCGGCCGTTGGAACTCCAACATGAACGCCGGCGGTCATGTCAACGAAGAGGAATTTGCGATTGTATCCAAAACGCTGGAGGATGCCATTGCGGCAGGTGCTCCGACGTTTGTCTGCGGATGCAACTACGACGATTCCGTCTCTCTCTACCGCAACTACTCTGCGGCAATCGAAATCTTCGGCCGTCTTGCAGAACGTGCAAAGGGCACCGGCACTTCTGTTGCCATCTACAACTGCGACTGGAACAACTTCGTTCACGACATGGAAGCATGGAAGATCGTGCTCGGCGAGCTTCCGGATGTCAAGATCAAGTATGACGCTTCCCATTCTTATCACGCAGGCCGTGACTACATGCACGAAATCGCCGACTGGGGCGACCGCTTCTCCCATGTTCACATCAAGGGTGCGGTTGTAAATGCCGGCCGGTACGTCGACGATCCGCCCGCAGGTATGGATGACCTGAAATGGGGTTCCATCTTTGCCGCACTGTACGCACGCGGCTATGACGGATGCCTCTCCATCGAGCCGCACTCCGCCGCATGGATGCCCAATATGGAACGCGGCAAGTCCGGTATCCGCTATACCATCGATTACATCAGAAAGTTTATCATGTAATCATTCCCTCCGTATCAAATAATTCGTTTCAGCGAATATTTAGATAGAAATATAAAATCTAATATAAGGATGTGAAATCATGATTCCCGCAATTGCCAATGCCGCCGTCAACAACGGATTTGTCGTCGCAATGGGTATCGGAACCGTGTTTGTCGGTCTGATCTGCATCATTCTGCTGATCAAGCTGATGTCCATGGTCACCGCACTGTTCACGGCAAATGCTCCCGCACAGGCTGCTCCCGCAGCACCCGCAGCTCCTGCAGCAGCTCCCACCGCTCCCGCTGCAAGCACTGCCATCGAAAACCGTGCTGAAATCGTCGCCGCTGTCTGCGCTGCTGCCGCAGAAGAAATGGGCACCGATATCTCCGCACTCCGCGTCGTCTCCTTCAAGAAAATTTCCTGATCCCTACAAAACAAAATCATTCAAAAAAAGAGAGGAATTCCAAAATGAAAGCATATAAGGTAACCGTCAACGGTAATGTTTACGAAATCACCCTCGAGGTCATTGACAAGGCTGACATCAAGGCCGCTCCCGCTGCTGCTCCGGCTCCTGCCGCTGCTCCCGCTGCCGCACCCGCTCCCGCCGCTGCTCCTGCAGGCGCTACCACTGTCTCCGCTCCGATGCCCGGCAACATCCTCAAGGTCAATGTCGCCGCAGGTCAGGCTGTCAAGAAGGGCGATGTCCTCATGATTCTCGAAGCTATGAAGATGGAAAACGAAATCTGTGCTCCCTGCGACGGTACTGTCGCATCCGTCGGTGTCAATGCCGGTGCAACCGTCGAATCCGGCGCAGTTCTCTGCTCCATTAACTAATATTTGAAATTTAGGAGGTCCACTTCATGGACGCTTTTCTGAACTTTGTTCAACAGACCGGTTTTTACCAGATGTTTGCCAACTTCGGCGACAACTGGGGCAACCTGGTCATGATCCTTATTTCCCTTTTGCTCATGTACCTGGCGATTGTCAAGCAGTTTGAACCGCTTCTGCTGCTCGGTATCGCATTCGGTATGCTGCTCACCAACCTGCCCGGTGCCGATATGTACCATGCAGAGCTTTGGAACAACTTCATGACCGAAGGTCATGCAGACTATCACAGCTACGGCAAGATCCTTGCAGACGGCGGTCTGCTCGACTACCTGTATATCGGTGTCAAGACCTGTATCTATCCGTGTCTGATCTTCATCGGTATCGGTGCAATGACGGACTTCGCTCCGCTGATCGCTAACCCCAAGTCCCTGCTTCTGGGTGCTGCGGCGCAGGTCGGTATCTTTGCGACCTTCATCGGCTGTATCTTCCTCGGTTTCCCGCAGGAAGCTGCCGCTTCTATCGGTATCATCGGCGGTGCTGACGGTCCTACCGCGATCTACACCACCTCCATCCTCTACCCCGATCTGCTCGGTCCGATCGCCGTTGCGGCTTACACCTACATGGCACTCGTTCCCGTCATCCAGCCTCCGATCATGAAGCTCCTCACCACCAAGGAAGAGCGCATGATCAAGATGACCACCCTGCGCACCGTTTCCAAGACCGAAAAGATCGTATTCCCGATCGTTGTTACGATCTTCGTTTCCCTCCTCGTTCCGTCCGCAACGCCGCTGATCGGCTGTCTGATGCTCGGTAACCTCTGGAAGGAATGCGGCGTCTGCGAACGTCTCTGCAAGACCGCACAGAACGAACTGATGAACATCGTCACCATCTTCCTCGGTATCTCCGTCGGTGCAACCACCGTTGCTTCCAACTTCCTGAACCTCGACACCATCAAGATCGTTCTCATGGGTGTTGTTGCATTCGGTCTCGGTACTGCAGGCGGCGTACTGCTGGCAAAGCTGATGAACCTCATTACCCCCAAGAACAAGATCAACCCGCTCATCGGTTCCGCAGGTGTTTCCGCCGTTCCGATGGCAGCACGTGTTTCCCAGAAGGTCGGTCAGCAGGAAGATCCCTCCAACTTCCTTCTCATGCACGCAATGGGTCCGAACGTCGCAGGCGTTATTGGTTCCGCAATCGCTGCAGGCGTTCTGATCGCACTGTTCAACCATTGATTTTCATATTCTGTATACTGACGGCAGCCGGGTTTTTATCGGTTCCGGCTTCCGTATCACATTTCACATGATATCCCCTTTATTTTGCAAGAAAGGAACTTATCATAAATGGCTAACAAGCTTTTTATCACAGATACGATCCTCCGCGACGCGCATCAGTCCCAGGCTGCTACGCGTATGAGACTGGAGGATATGCTCCCTGCTCTGCATGACCTCGACCAGGTCGGTTACTGGTCTCTGGAATGCTGGGGCGGCGCAACGTTCGACTCCTGCATGCGTTTCCTGTCGGAAGACCCGTGGGAACGTCTGCGTGTTCTCAAGCAGAACATGCCCAACACGCCTCTGCAGATGCTTCTGCGCGGTCAGAACCTGCTCGGCTACAAGCACTACGCTGACGACGTTGTCGACGCATTTGTCAAGGCTGCTGTCAAGAACGGTATCAATGTCATCCGTATCTTCGACGCACTGAACGACGTCCGCAACATGAAGGCTGCGATGACCGCCGCAAAGAAGTATGGCGCACACGTCGAGGCTGCCATCTCCTACACGGTTTCTCCCGTTCACAACGAAGCTTACTTCGTTGAGCTGGCAGGCAGACTGGAAGAAGAAGGCGCTGACACCATCTGTATCAAGGACATGGCAAACCTGCTCCTGCCCTACGACGCATACTCCCTCGTCAAGGCAATGAAGGAAAAGATCCGTGTTCCGATCCATCTGCACACGCACAACACCACCGGTACCGGCGACATGACCTATCTCATGGCAGTACAGGCAGGCGTTGACATCATCGATACCGCACTGTCCCCGCTCGCAAACGGTACTTCCCAGCCCTCCACCGAGGCGATGGTTGCGACCCTGCAGGGCACCGAATACGACACCGGTCTTGATCTGCTCAAGCTCTCCGACATCGCAAAGCACTTCCGCGGTGTTGCAAACAAGCTCAAGGCACAGGGCGACCTCGATCCCAAGGTCCTCAACGTTGACCCCAACACCCTGCTTTATCAGGTTCCCGGCGGTATGCTTTCCAACATGATCAGCCAGCTCAAGCAGGCAAAGGCAGAAGACAAGCTCTACGACGTGCTCGCAGAAATTCCGCGCGTCCGTGAAGACTTCGGTTATCCGCCTCTGGTCACCCCGACCTCCCAGATCGTCGGTACGCAGGCCGTTATGAACGTCCTCGGCGGCGAACGCTACAAGATGGTTCCCAAGGAATCCAAGGGTCTGCTCCGCGGCGAATACGGTCAGGTTGCAGGCGTCGTCAACGAAGAAGTCCGCCGCAAGGCTCTCGGTGACGCAGAGCTGATCACCTGCCGTCCGGCTGACCTCATTGCACCCGAAATGGATAAGTACAGAGAAGAAACCAAGGGCTTTGCAAAGTCTGAGGAAGACGTTCTCTCCATCGCAATGTTCCCGCAGGTTGCAAAGAAGTTCATTGAAGAACGCGATAATCCAAAGCCCAAGGAAGATCCGAACGCTCCCCGTGAACTGTTCATTGAGGACCTCGGCAACTGATTCAAAATTGCATGACAAAAGGATGAGTCGATTTGGCTCATCCTTTTTTTTCGTTTGATTATGTTTCGGTTTTCGCAATCACAACCCTGCAATCCGCGCAGTAATATGCTTCCGCGCTGTATCCGTTGATGATGGCAGGACCGGTCGGTAAGTGACATAGGTTAACACCGCCTTTGGCGGTGTCAAATGCAAGCATTGCAGGTTTCCCGCCATCGGGTATCCAATGAATCGGCTGTCTGCCGTTATGAATGTAACCCTCTGACATTCCCTTTTTGCAGTACGGACATTCCATGATTTTCCTCCCGTATTCCATCTCAAAAAGGCATTTGTTTATTCGATATATTGCGCAAGAATGGTTTCCAGAGCTTTGAGTTCATCCATATTGACTGAATACATCGCAGGGTATCGGTGACCTTCCACCTCTTCAAATACCATGTCGTTTACCGTCACATAGGCTTCTGTGTCGTTTGCACAGAACAGGCTGAAACTCAGATACGACTTTGCATCTTCCATCGGTTCCACAGTATCATAAAAGGACAGTCCGTATGATCCACCGTAAAATCCACGGGAACTGATCGGATTGCTTCCGTTCAGCAGTTTCGCCCCATTAACAATTTTCTCCAATGCCGCAGAATCATTCAACAGGATTTCCGTACCTGTGATATGGCTTTTCAGCACGACAGATTTTGCGTCAGCTACACCGGACTCTCCGACAGAAAATGACGGCGGAACAGAACCTATAGATTCTGTTTCAGCACCTTGACATGCGGATACGATGATAACAAGAAAACACAAAAGGATACATATAAAAATCCGTTTCATTTGAACAACTCCTTTCAATAAAATGGAGAGAAAATTAGTCAGCAAGCTCCGATTTCAGCACCTTGACAATCTTATTGGAATTGAGCGGCACACCGGAGCCGTTGGAGTGGTAGTATCCGACGAGCAGATAGTCACCGCCGTCGAACACTGCGGGATAGCAGTAGCCGTTCTTTGGATCATCCTCAAGAAGATACATCCGTGCAAACGATCTGCCGTCGTTCTCGGAGACCGCAAGTGCGAGCGGTGTGCGTCCCCAGGTTCCGGTCTGGTCGCGTCCCGCATAATTGGGAATCGGATTCCAGACGGCAACGGTATATCCGCAGGCGCGCTTCATCGTCAAGGGGGAAGCCGGGGAGGAGAAATAGGGATTCGGGTAGATTTCACCCCATGTCTCGCAGTTGTCGCGGGAGTGGCTTTCATACTGACACAGGCGGTCGGTACGGGACAGCGAAAGAATATCGCCGTCGTCATGCTGATAGACGCAGGTTTCCTGCAGTCCCGTTCCGCTGTTTTCCGGATGCGGAATGTCATATTCCTCCGTCAGAACATACCAGCTTCTGCCGTCATCGTCGGACGCAATGAAAAACATCTTGCCGTGACCGCCGACCATCAGCTTGCCGTCACGTACCTCGGAGTGCTGATTGGCGGGCAGGATGATGTGTCCGTTCTGCAATCTGACAACGCGGTCGTTTTCAATGACAATGTATTCTCTTGCCGTTGTGACGCTGATCGGCTCCGACCACGTCACACCCTCGTCGGAGGAGCGGACAAACAGCACCGTGTCGAGAATGGGTGCCGGGAAAAAGCCGTTTTCCACATCGTCCCGGTCATCACGGTATTTGCGCAGGTAGATCAGTCCCACATCGCCGTTGTCCATGCGCAGAAGACACGGACACATGAAGTTGGACGACAGCGCGTCGTGTGCCTGCAAAATCACCGGCTCCGACCAGGTTTCGCCCTCATCGGTGGAAAGAATGCCCGCGATATCGGCATCCGCATGGTCATCCCAGCTATGACCGAGGTATCGGGAATAAGCATACAGGATTCTGCCGTCCTTCAAGCGAAGAAACGTACCTTCGCCGTTGCGCGGATTGTTCTCGCCGGGTGCGAGCATGGAAACCTGATAACCGATTTTTTTCATGTCTGTTCTCCTTTATTTGCGGCTGCGTTTACATCAACCGCATCAGTTCTGCGAATTTGCGGTAAATTCGTCATAAAATTCTTCAAAATCCTTCTTGACGCGGGATTCGATCTTTGCCCATGCGGAAGCAAGATCGGTGGACTTCTTCGTCACGAGCGAACCGATCACGCCGAAGTTCTGTACGCTTGCATTGGGACTGATATAGCGCGTAAAGTCATACGACGCGGTTTCGAGCAGCAGACGGTACATCTCCACGGAGCCCTCGTCGCGCAGAACCTTGTTCTCAACGAACTTGTCAAGATATGCCGGTTCCAGATGCCGCTTCGATGCAGAGAACAGTGCCTCGACGGTCGCGCCGACACAGTCGGGATCGGAAATGGTCGTCGGGATGCAGACAAGACCGCCGCACATGTACGATGCATAGCTCTCCTGCGCCTCATCGTATTTGGGCATCGGCAAAAAGCCAAAGTCGAACGGCAGATCACGCAGCTTCGGAAGGCTGGAACCGTAGAGGAGCATCAGAGAATTGCCCGAGAAGAAGTTTTCCCACTGCTTGCTGCCGTCGTAGTATGCATCGGAGGCGTTGCGCCAATCGATGATCTTCGTTACGACATCCATCGCACGTTCGTCCTCATAGTCATAGGTAAAGCCGTCCGCACCGGGAATAACACCCTTCATGCCCATACCGAGGTACAGATAGTTCAGCATCGCAGGACCGGTCGAGAAGCCGTATTTGTCACCGATATCGGCCTTGGAATCGCCGTTGACATCCCGGTAAGTACCCTTCATATATGCCATTGCCGTATCAAAGGTCCATTTACCGTCGCGCACCGTCTGATAGGCATCCGGCAGGTCGTATTCCGTCCACATCTGCTGATTGAACAGCCAATAGACACCGGAGAACAGCGGATAAGTATATGCGCCCGAGAACAGATAATGATGCCCGTCGAGTGCATAAGTTTCCCACGAGCTTCTTGTATAATAGGGCTGTGTCAGATCCATGTACTGCAGATCATTTACATCATACAGCATATTCGAGGAGATCAGGTTGACATAGGAAGCGTGTGAAGCTTCAATGGCGATATCATACGCATCGTCACCCGCGGTCACGGATTTCTGCAGCGTATTCAGCACCTGTCCCCATTCCGCAATTTCGTAACAGGTGACATTGACATTCAGCCGTTCCTCAACCTCGGCATTCCGCTCATAAGCGGCATCGTTGAGAACATCGCCGTTCGTCTCGGCAACGTCGATATAGTTGAACCAGCCGTCGCCGTTGGTCAGATTTCCGCCGTTATAGGTAGCAACGCGGAACTCCTTACCGCCGAAGTCAAGTGTTTCGGGCAGCGCATCACCGTACTGCTTTTCGGTCACGGCGGGAGCCGTTTCACCGCCCGTACCGCCGGTCACCGCATCGGTTGCGGCAGGGGGCTGTGTATCGCCGCCGCAGGATGCAAGTGCACCCAAGAGTACAGCGGTCAGAAGCAGTGCGCAGCCGGATGATCTGTGGATTCGTTTCATTTGAAAATTCCTCCTATCGTTATCATTTTGTTCTGTATGTATTGTACAGCATATTCTGGATTTTGTCAATATGATACGGCAAAATGCATCAATATTCCAAACAACAACGGGGCTGCTGCATGAAGATGAACGCAGCAACCCCTGTTTGTCTGTGCTATTTATTCAGCTGCGGTCTCCTCAACAAACTGCGAGAAGTCCGGGAAGGTCAGCACAACATCATCGCCCCACGCGGTGTAGTTGATGCCGGTCTGGGACAGCATTTCGGCACTGCGGGTGACACCGGTACCGTCGGTCTCGGTGAGAATGGCATACATGCCGTTATAGACACCGGCAAGCACGCCGTCTGCACCGATGAACTTTTCCGTGGAAACGAGTGCGGACAGTGCGGCATCCGCCGTGAAGGTCTCATCGTCGATCTGTGCGGCAATGATCGGCCACATGAAGTCGGTCGCATCATAGGTGATCAGCGTTCCGGTAAGGCCGCTGGGATCGGTACCATCCAGCTCTTCGATCAGAACCTCGGAAACGGTATAATACTGATAGCCTGTATCGGAGAAGAGCGCCGGCAGATCGGTCAATCCCTCAAGTGCGGTTTCCTCCGTCACAGGCGTCTTGACCTTCTGTTCCATCATATCGGCATACATCCAGCCGTCATGCAGCCACATGCCCATCGGGACGGTCATGTCCATACCGCTGACCTGCATTGTGATGCCGCCGTCCAGCGCGTATTCCTGACGGCCGTCGGTAAAGTCAAGCGCAACATCAAATGCAAGCGTGCTTGAAATCTCGTCAACGGTATCGCCCTCGGGCGCACCCGTGACAGACATGACGTAATACTCCTCCTGCGTCATCTCACCTGCCAGCTTCATGCCGTTCATCATCGGAACAGCTGCGAGCTCCATCGCCGCTGCGGTATCGACCGCATCATACAGATCAAGGATCGGCTGTGCCGCATCGGCATCGATCGCACCTGCACCGACGAGCGCGGACAGAAGACGCTGATAGGTTCCCTTGACATCGGCAGCCAACGTCTGGTAGGTCACGGCCGACATGACGCCGCGGTTGAATTCCGGTTCCAGCGCAAGGCGGCTGTCCCAGAGGTTGATGCCGCGCGCGAAATTGAGTGCGTCGGCATACAGCACATCCGTATCGGATGCTGCATCCCATGTGACATTATATCCGAGCGCACGGAGCATAAAGGTGATGTACATTTCCGGCGTGCAGGTGGAATTGCCGAACTTGCCCTCACCGGTACCGAGGACGATCTCCTTGTCATAAAGCCATGCGAGGTACGGCTTGACCCACTCATCTGTGATATCGGTAAACGGGCATGTGATTTCTCCTGCTTCGTATGCTGCCAGTGCCGCTGCTTCCTCACCGCGCATACGGACGACCATAACGCATGCCTGCTGACGGTCGGGAATCTGATCAAGATTGAAGTTGACACCGTCACCGAGCAGAACCTTGATGCTGTAAAGCTGATCGGCAATTCCGTCATAGGAATACATGCCGGCGTATGCTTCATACTGTCCCTGCAGGAGCGCATCGGTATCCGCAGCAGTTGTCTTTGCCGCCGCGGGGTTCGGGCTGATCAGAATGATGTCATCCTCAGCCGCATGGGCGGTCAGACTCATCTGGGACGCAAGCAGCGCGCCGAGCAGGAGGGTGGATGCGAGAATCTTGGTTTTCATTGTCATATACCATCCTTTTTTCGGGAATATTGTTTTTATTATCTTACCATAAACTGCGGCAGTTGTAAATGAAGAATTTGTTAATTTTTTTGTCGGAAAAATTCACAAGTATAAAATTCCGGCAAACTATTGCAGAAACTTCATTTCTATGGTATACTTTTTTTAACAATTTTTGTGGAAGCGAGGACTGTATCATGCTGCACTTCAATCAACGGTTATCTTCACTTTTACTCGTACTGATGCTTTGCTTTTCACTTGTCTGCTGTACAGACGGGGAAGCTGCCGAAACAGACACGGCCGAGCCGCTCCGGTCTCTGCCGGTTTACGACAGCGTTCGTGCAATGATATCGGACTATAAGATCGTTCGCCCCGATACATCGGGAGAAGCTGCAAAAGATGCCATGTCTGCCTTACGTGAGGCACTCGGCAGTGACGCTGTACCTGCAACCGACTGGGTCAACGAACGCGGCGGTGAAACCGTTCCCGCCAACAACCGTGAGATTCTGCTCGGTTCGACCAACCGCGCATCGTCCGTGACGCAGACCGCAGCACTGACCGCCGCACGCCCGAACCACAGCCGCGACTTCTCGGTCACCTTCTACGACGGCGAGGTCGTCATTGCCGCAGGCTCGGAGGACATTCTGCCCGCGGCAGCACAGTACTTCATTGAAAACATGCTTGATGTGCCGTCAGCGCAGTTTTCGATCGGGGAAACCGTCACCGTGCAGTATGACTATCCTATGGATACGGTCTGCGGGTTTGACCCGACAGCACTTGCCATTTCCGCGCCCGATACACTGAGCAGCTGCGCATCACAGCTGCAGACCGGATTGTCATCGGCAGTCGGATATGTTCTGCCGCTTGAGACGCGCACATCCGGCGCACGGATCACACTGTCCGTCGATCTGACCATGCTCCCAAAACAATATCGCATCACCGTGAAAGGAGACGAAATTCAAATGACCGCAGGCAATTCCATTACCTTAACCTCCGCCGTTGACGCACTGGTCGCCGGTGCCGCATCCGACGGCAAAACATATGAGGGCGAATACGCCGGTGATGTTCCCTTCACGCCCGGCGAATTTCTGCTGAGCCGCTACCGTACCGCGATTGCTGACGCACTGACGGCGGCAGGCAAGTCCTATCCGATCACCGCGAGAGGTGTGGGGGACGGCTTTGACGCGATCGTCACCGCTGATCTGGATGCCGCAGCCTATGAGGTCAGCGTTACAGACACAGGCATCTCCGTCCGCGCAGGGCATTATCTGGCGCTGGAGCAGGCGCTGAACGAAATTCTTTCCGGCAAGGGGCTGGACGGCACATCGTTTTCCGGTACCTATTCCGGTGATGTTCCGCTGACCGACGGCGACATGGTACTGGTCTGGAACGATGAGTTTGACGGTCCTGCCCTTGACCCCGACCGCTGGGCACTGAATGCGAAGATGAATCAGGGTGATATCAAAAACGGCACGGAAGAACGCAACGTTACCGTCACCGACGGCAAGCTGCTGATGCGTTCCTGGCGTGAGGATGACCCCGATGTTCCCTATTCGACCAACACCTCCGTCACGACAGACGGCACAATGTCCTTCCGTTACGGCTATCTTGAAATCTATGCCAATGTTCCGTTCATGCAGGGTGCATGGCCGTCCTTCTGGACACAGTCCAAAGATATTCACCGTTCGGTCGACTATATGACCGAGGTCGATATTTTCGAAATTTTCGGTGTTCCGAACGGTGTATCGGCACAGCTGCACAAGTGGAATTTCACGACCGGTCAGCACTGTCAGCTTGACTACGGAAGAAAGGATTACCGCTTTGATACGGAAACTGTTCCGACCCTGAATGACGAATACCACCGTTATGGCTTTGGCTGGACACCGACCGAAATGTACTTCACGGTGGACGGTGAGATCTTCTTCTCACATGACATCACGGAAAACGGCAATTTCGGCGACTTCGGCTCGATGCAGGGCTTCCAGGATCCGCTGTTTGTCATCTTTAATAATTTCCTGTTTACCGACGGTTCCTCGTGGAAGCCTGCCGGAGCGCTTGTCCGTGACGATACGGAATTCCCCATTGAATATTCGATTGAATGGATCCGTCTCTATCAAAAGCCGGGCGAGGGCGATATTTTCTACGACGCATATTATCAGTAATTCAATATTAGGCAATTGCAAAATTGCCTACCTTCATCGCCCAAAGGGCGATATATAAACAAATTGCGTCGCTTGGGCGGGTTTCCCGCCCAAAAAGACACCTTCAAAGCGACCAAAGGGAGCCATCGGGCTGCGTCAGCCCGATGA